>CANOCU010000042.1 GCA_947564645.1 uncultured Lachnospiraceae bacterium | reverse complement strand
TGATACCGGAAAATATGTAGTCATTATTTTTTCGTATGTGTCCGCAGGTATTCTCCCGTTTTCCATCCTTAAATTTTCCCCGGTGTATATCCGGTATATATCTTCAAACATACAGGGCATCAGAATTTCTTCTACATTATTACTATTCCAGTTTGTCACAAGGACATTGTAATTTACATAGCTCAACCCATATACATATTTTGCGGTTAATTCCCGGCACTTATCAGAAAGCGGTTTTACCCGATAATATTGTCGTAAACTGGAATGAGGTATCACAATCTCATGGGCATAAATGAAATAACCCTTCTCTGTCAATTTGATTTCGGCTATATCACTGACTAGCGTATTCCTGACTTCCGGTATCCCTCCCTTCTGCCAGCCGATTCCTACATAATATGTCTGCAACTCACTTTCCCGGTATATAAAAGTAATCACGCCAAGAAGTCCGTCCCTGTTTACATCAAATATTGTAACCATCGCATCACGTTTCTCTTTATATGCAGCATAGAAATCTTCAATTTCTCCATAGTTCTCCATATTGGTATCTTCTGTAACACTGACATATCCTGCGTTTCCAAGAAGGGAAACTACTTCTCTGCACTGCTGCCTTGTAAACTCTTTGATGTTTGAGCCATAGGACAATTCATCTGTGATTTCTATATCCTCATATGCTTCTTTTACCTGTCCTGCGGCTGTCAGCGCCATAGATATAAGTTCTTCTTTTTCTGTATCGGTTATCAGGCAATGCTCCGCCTGTGGAAGAAACCATAAATCCGCTTCTGATTCCGTTTCGCCTTCTTCCGCACTTGTTTCTGCAATATCATTGCTTACAATTTCTACTGGCGGCTCCCACACAACTTCTGAAACCTCTTTTTGGCTATCACTCCATCGTACTCTCATAAAACTTCCCGCAATTACCGCTATAAGCAATAGCAGGAGAAACACTCCCCATTTTTTTAACAGCCACTTCACATCCCTCACGATCCGTCCCCTCCATAAACCTCTTTCCATTCTTCCTCCGTCAACCGATTGGAATGCCACCAAATCTCATGCTCTCCTTCCGGTAAGATGATCCCATTTGATACATACTGAAAACTGTCCTCACTCAATGGACGGATTACAGTTGTGTGTGAAAACTCCTTAGACGTATTTTCATGGGGATATACTGCATTGATATGAAGCGTAACTGTCCCGTCCTCGTTCTCCATATAACCCACTACTTCCGGATACGCAATATCCGGATATTGACCTTCATAAAACCCTCGTGATCTATATTCATAGGCGGCAGGCTCTGAAAGATATGTTGTTTTGGAACGGAGCGTTTCACGATCCATATTAAAATATGCCCCGATTACATCTTCAAATAATTCTTCCGGTACTTGATAAACAGCTCCAACTCCCAAATTTTCATCCGGCATATAAGGCACTGGCTGACCGTATATCATTGGATAGAACCTGTCAAACAAATCGTAAAAGTCCAAATCCCCAAAATCATCCTCGCTCCAATTACAAAGAAACAGGTTGTTTTTCCAATAACCAATCTGCAGGATATACATTCGGTTATATTCTCTGCACTTTTCATCCAAAGGCAAAATCCGAAGCATCGTATGTTCCGGTGTGTCGTTTAATGTCAATATATAACCTTCATCTGAAAAATAGCTTCCCTCAAAGATTAAATATCCTTCCTCCGTATACTGCCAGAAATCCGCCGGGTAGCTTACTGTGCTTCTGTTCTGCAGACTGCCATTCTGGTCATATTGATAATATCCTCTGACAATATTTACACTACCATCCTCTGTTTTCAAATCAAATTTACGAATCCCCATCTCCATAACCACTATAATGGTCAATTCATCCATCTCTTTTTCATCTACTGCTTTACAAAAATCAATCACCTGCTCTGCCTGCACCATATCAATCTGATTCCAGCTGTCAACAGCCACATAACCATTTTCACCGAGTACAGCAACCATGCGCCGCATCATATCCAGACTTCCCAATGTATTTGTATCTGCTGCTTCCTCATAAATATCACGGAGAATCTCCGCTATACACTCTGTACTGGCAGAATCCTTATTATCGAAAGAATATGCTTCGCTGTCCTGCTGCGCTATCTCAATATCTAATACCTCCGGCATCTTGTCGCCGCACCCCATCAATATAGGCAATATCAGTATTATCATTGCAAATAAAAGAGCTTTTTTATTCTTTTCGATTAAGCCAGCTTTACTTTTCCTTTTCACATGAACCTCCATATACTCTCTTTCTTATCTCTATTGTTTTTAATTCTTACATTAGTAAGATTTACTTCAAATATTACAACAGTAAGATTTGAAAGTCAAGTAGATTATGTGCTGCTTATGATAATCTTACCACTTGCATAAGCAATAGTTAAATGCAAATATCGGGCTGTCCGGATGCAGATACCTTAACGCAAAAAGTCGAGATAATTATAGACGCTATTTCAGTCCGTACAGCTTTTTCAAAACCTCCTCGTCACTGACGCTGTACTTTGGCAGGTCAACCCCGACGATCACATCACGCCCCATGGATTTTTCAATCGCCTTCCGTTTCTGCTCGGTATCCTCATAAGCGTAGACCAGGGTAGTTTTGAGATTGGATTTTCAAAGAAAAAGAGCCTCAACATTTCTGTCAAGGCTCTGGTAAATCTTTCTTAATGGGTTCGACAGGCTGCTTACTACTTCACACCTCCCAAAAGGAGTGTTCCGTAAACGGTTAACTAAAGTTCATTAGCACCTCGCAACCACAATTCCATTACCTATATTATATCCAATTATCTTAAAAAGTCAACTATCAGCAAAAAATTTTTATGCCAGAATCTAAAAGCCAAACCTTTTATCACCATTTCCGTCATACAACTTATCTCTGATACTCCGTGAAAATTCCCTGTTTTTTGGCTTCATCATTGCGGCGTACCGTCCCAATGTATTCGGCACAAAATCTGCCAACTGTAATCCCGCCATATTTTCTGATTTTGGCACAAAATATATATCACGCAGATAATTCTGTATTGTTCCTGAAGAATAGTACATCGTTCCTAATGCTTTTAATTCATATATTCTCTGCTGTATTTTTGCATTTTGCTCTGGCTGCATCGCTTCATAGCAGATAGCCCCTGTTGTCCTGTTCATAATCAGGAACTGGCAATAATGTTCAATCAACAATTGTATTGCTATGGTAAGCTGGTTATTAAGGTTATTCTCCCCATATCTTGCGAATAAGACACTCTTGTCCTGACAGACGCCAATCGTATAAAGCGGTGCATCTTTAAACAACTTGGAGAGTTCATTGTATAAAAGCAGCACTTTCCTTTTGTCCCGAAATATATGGTAACAAGCCGGAACATCAGATAATCTTTTTGAATTCAATCGAAAATTCGCAAAGTTTACATCTTTTTCATGTAAAATATTCTTTTCACATCCCTGTGCATTATCCCATATCTTTTTCTTAATCTGGTTCAATTTATTCTCGATTTCCAAATAATCACTATCCCTGATGATAATGCCACTCATAACAAAATACTTGTTTCCTGTATTATTAAAAGTTTCACTCTCATCTATGTATAAAGTATATTCTGCCACACACTCACCTTCTTCCTGCTAACACACCGAACAAACCGAAGGAAGCCATGAGCGATGCGGAATTTGCAGAGGTGGCATTGGAAGCGGCGGAGTAAGAGTTTTTTAGTAAGGGTGGCTTGATTTGGCAGGCTGCCCGTTTTTTGTTGAAAGTTGCCTGGCTGCCAGTGACGGAAATATCTGCCAGCACATAGGGATAGGAGTCATTGCTGGTAAAACGGAGCGTGTCATCCGTCTGCTTCTTTTTGGCACAATACAAAAATTTCTCTTCCTCCTGCAAGGATTTCCTGTAATACACATTAATTTCATCAGTGCCGTATTCCAACGTATAATAACTGAAATCAACCGTATCGTCAGCATATACCTGTTCCGGATACTTGATATATATTTTGTTGTCCTCTATAGCTTCTATATTAGAAAAATCCGCTAAAAACCGATAAGAGGCTTCCGATTCATAATCGGAAATATCATATCCGTCTGATGTTTTTTCTATCACCAGTTTTCCGGTTTCCCCATCCGATACATACACATATTCCCCCACCGGAATTTCCGGCGCATCCTCTGTTCCGGTTCCCTCCTTCTCCTCTCCCGCCGTATATGCAGCCAAATCGCCATTGTCTGAGCCGGTATGATCTTCACTGTCTCCTGCAGCCCCGGTATTCTGTGCTGCCTGCGGTTCTTCATCGCTTTCCACGATTTTTTCTATGCCACTTCCCATCTTTGTCTCATCCTCCGGCTTCTCTATCCGCCCACACGAAGAGAGCACAAACAAAATCACGCCCACCGTCATTGCTGTTTTCATCTTCCTCATGTGTTATCACACCTCCTGCCTCAATCTTAACGTTTCATTTATATCACAGTGAGAAAGGAAATAAAATACTTCCTGCACAAACGACACAAAAATCAATTATCAAGCCACATTCTCCATTCAAAAAATTCCTTTTTAAACTCTTTACTACGGGCTCTCCCAATGATTACTATTAATCCATTGCAAAGTGTAATTTCATGGCTGTATACCTTTTCAATATATTTCAAATTGACGATATACGACC
The DNA here is from genome assembly GCA_947564645.1 of uncultured Lachnospiraceae bacterium. Classification (GTDB taxonomy): domain Bacteria; phylum Bacillota; class Clostridia; order Lachnospirales; family Lachnospiraceae; genus UBA3282. The sequence continues at coordinate 26,991 of CANOCU010000042.1, read as the reverse complement.
GATGTATCTGAAAAAATCCAAATTGGGATAAGCTTCGCGCTGCTTCTGATATCTGTCCTTTCCTCCAGCTTGTCAGTGATCTCTTTTACTTTCTGCTTTACTGCTTGTGTTATTAAGTTGCTGTGATTATGCCAGTACAGGCTCACGCTTTTTGATGATAGCACTAACTTCCTCTACGCTTTTTTTGTCGCAACGGCTATCTGTTCGAGCGTAAAATTATTCTCATACATGGTCATTATAACATCTACTAAAGTGTTATCCCTAATTCCCTGTGAAAGATTACACAATGCCCTCATAGTATTTTCCAAGGCTGTGGTATTCCCCGCATTCCGCCACTGTAAATGTAAGGACTGCTTTTCCTGTTTTCTGATCCGCTTTCTTTTTTTTCATTATGCTTCTCCTCATACTTCTATTTATGCCGCAAGAAACTTCTCCGTATCTTCCGTCATATACCGCCCAAGATATTCCGTACTATCAAGTAAAAATTTGATGTACTTTTGATGTACTTTCCACCATTTCTTGTACTTTGAGGGAATGAAGAAGCGCTTAAGAATCCGTGAGCAGCTTCCGCTTTCTCTCAATCATTTCGTCTATTTTTTGTATATATAGAGCCACATCCTTCACATTCTCGCTTCGCTCGATCCGCCCGTACGGGTACACCCTTTTTGAAATCGAACCTGCTCCGCAAGCCACGATAGACTGTTTCTCCTCCATAATCAGAATATTATAGATCCCATACTTCCCTTCCACAGAATACCCCACGTTCTCAAAGTTCCCGGACATATTCTTCTGGCGGTACAGATAGTAGGGCACCATATTCATGGCCCGTGCCCCCGCCGCCGCGATCGCCATCGTCTCTTCCGTATTGTTGTAAGCCGTCACACCGTTCTCTGCGATCCACTTCTGCAGACCGGAGGCCTTTTTCACCGCCAGGGAATGAACGGTCAGGGCGTCCGGTGACAATGCCGTTATCGCCTCTATGGTTGCCTGCACGTCTTCCTTTGTCTCCCCCGGAAGCCCCAGGATAATATCCATATTGATATTGTCAAATCCCACTTTCCGCGCAAGCAGGAACGCATCCACCACCTGCTCCACCGTATGCTGTCTGCCGATCAGCCTAAGCGTCTCCGGCTTCATCGTCTGGGGATTGACGGAAATCCGCGTTACGCCGTGCTTAAGCAGCACCTTAAGTTTCTCCTCCGTAATGCTGTCCGCGCGTCCCGCTTCCACCGTAAATTCCTGTACGGTATCGAAGGCAAACGTACTTTTCAGCTTCGTGAGCAGTCTGTCCAGTTCTTCCGCCGACAGGGAGCTGGGCGTGCCGCCGCCGATATAGACGGTATCCAGTATCCTGCCCTTATACATCTGCGCCACCGCCTCCATCTCCCGTTCCAGCGCCGACAGATACTCCGCCACCCGCTTCTTCCATGCGCTGATCGGATAAGAAGTAAACGAGCAGTACAGACAGGTCGTCGGGCAAAAAGGGATACCGACATAAAGACTGTACCCATTCTCATAATGCAGGGTGCTTAAGATCTCGCGCTCTCTTTTCGCGATCTCGATCCCCAGACCGATCTTCTCTTCACTGACAAAATGCTTCTCGCGAAGATAGGACGCCACCTCCTGTTCGCTCTTCCCGTCCTCCATCATGGTCATGGCGATCTTCGTGGGACGTATCCCCGTCAGGTTGCCCCAAGGCAGTACCAGGCCGGTCTCCTCCTGCAGGGAGGTATAGAGGAACTGCTTGAACCTGTCCTTATATGCCGCAGGATCCACCTGATCCGTATCCTGCCAGGTATACACATGGACATCCTCATCTACATTATGTAAACCTCTATGGACCGTAAACTTTACCGCCGTCTCGCCAAATTCCAGTTCCATCACCGGAGCCGTCTCCCGCACCCTCCTGTCCTTAACCACCGACTCCGGCGTCAGGATCTTTAACTCCCAGGCCGGGTAGAATGCCTTGACCAGTGCATGGATATCATATTCAAACTGCGCCCTGTTACTCTTAAGTATCTGCAAAACCTTTCCATTCCTTTCTCTGTTCTTCCCTCTACTGCCGCTTCCCATTGGGATAGATCCGCTCCATCCTCTCATCATCGAAATGCGCATCCATAGACCGCTCCCACCCGGAAGAGACGGCAACGCCATTTGCTCTCGCATCGTACCGCATAAGCGCCATCACCGACACGCACAGATCCGCCGCCATAAACAACACAAGCAACGTTGTCAGCACCCGGCCTGTCTTTTTCACGATAAAAGTAATCAGCTTAAGCACCTTCGGGTATAATCCCTTCATCCATACCACGGCGGCGATCCCCCAGAAGAAGCAGTACAGCAGATTGATCCTGCCGCCCAGATTGAAAGGCATACCGCTGTAATCCCAGAAGACCTGGCCGAACACGATCTCCGTAAACACGCTGCATATGTATTCGTAAGCGCCGCCCAGGAAAACGCCCACCCAGAAAATATGGTGTTCCTGCTTATCCCGGTCCTTATAGAGCAGCGCCGTCACCAGAGCGATCGCCAGCCCCCACACGACGCTGAAATCTCCCCATACCAGACTGCTTCTGCTCATCCACACCCCCGCGGTGAGCCGGCAGAAGATCGTCTCCACCACATCCCCGCAGAAAGCGCCGATCAGAAACAGCCAGAATAGCTGGGTCAGGCTGCACCGTTCCTCGTCTTCCGCCGCAGCTGCCTTTTCCTGTGCGATAGCCGGATAAGCCCTGCCGATACGCCTTTCGACCCGGCCGGCAATCTTACCGCCAAGCCGATACGTCCACTCCTGCAGCCTGCGGTTCCACCGGAACAGACCCGGCAGCTTCTCTTCCATATGGTAAGCAATCAGCATGGAACCCGCAAAATCCAGAAATCCCACAGCCACCAGTCCCCAGATGACCACTCTGCCCACGATCCCCGGCAGAAGGCGATACACCCCGACGATAAGGCCGTTCCCATACCGGACCGCCAGGAATCCCAGAAGTCCCCAGAGCAGTGAATACTGCAGGCAGATATAACCGTCGAAATTCCACTTCTTACCGGAATAATCCCACCACTTCTTCTGCTTCATCCGCTCGAGCGCCTTGCCCGTGTACCACTCCACGGCCGTGGCGACCGACGTACACCCCAGAAATAGAAACAGGGTATTACTCTTCAGCTCCAGAAAAAAGACGGACAGCAACACGACCGTAAATCCGTAGATAAAACAGAACGGCCCCGACGCAAAACCGCGGTTCCGGAAATTCTTCTCCTTAACCGTAGCCACCGTCGTCTCCATGAGCCACGCAGCAAAGGAATAGGTAAAAAAGAGGACCGCTATTTCATAGAATGTGTTGTTCATGGCATTCCTTCCTTTCTGGATATTTTCCAAAGAACCGCCCATGCGCATAAACAATATTTTATCCTATCCGACTCAAAAGCGCAATAAACAAAAACCCGCCGCCGCACAACGAAATGCAGCAGCAGGCTTCCTGTCTTACGCCTTACCCTTAGATCTTGTTAAAAGGCTCCTTATAGCAGGCCACGCTCCCCAGGTCTTCCTCGATCCGCAGCAGCTGGTTGTACTTCGCCACCCGGTCGCTCCGACAGGGCGCCCCTGTCTTGATCTGCCCCGCATTGACCGCCACCGCCAGGTCGGCGATAAAGGTATCTTCCGTCTCCCCGGAGCGGTGTGATATCACTGCCCTGTAGCCGTTCTTCTGCGCCATCTCGATAGCGTCCATCGCCTCGCTGACCGTACCGATCTGGTTCACCTTGACGAGGATCGCGTTGGCCACCTGCAGCTTGATGCCCGCATCCAAACGCTTCGTGTTCGTCACGAAAAGATCGTCCCCCACAAGCTGTATCTTATCTCCCAGCTTCTTCGTCATCATCTGCCAGCCGTCCCAGTCATCCTCCGCCAGACCGTCCTCGATGGAGATAATCGGATACCGCTCCACCAGTTCCTCATAATAGGCGATCATCTCCTCCGTGCTTCTGGTGATCTCCTCCATCTCCGCATGATCGGCAAACTCTGCACCCGCCTCGTAGCATTCCGCGACCCGGCTGCCTCTGACCTTATTCCGCCTCCGTTTCAATTCCGTCTCTCCCGGGAAATGATACACGCCGTCCGCCTCGTTGTACAGTTCGGAAGCCGCCACGTCCAGCGCGATCTTGATATCCTGTCCCGGTGTATAACCGGCTGCCTTGATGGACTCCACGATCAGGTCGAGCACCCCGAAGGCATCCGGCAGGGACGGTGCGAATCCGCCCTCATCACCCACGCCGGTGGACAATCCCCTGTCATTGCAGATCTTCTTTAAGTTATGATAGATCTCCGCACAGATCCTAAGGCCGTCCCCGAAGCTCTCCGCCTGCACCGGCATGATCATAAATTCCTGGAAATCCACCGTATTGTCCGCATGTTTGCCGCCGTTTAGAATATTCATCATCGGCACCGGCAGCAGTCTCGTGTAAGCGCCTCCCAGATACCGGTACAGCGGGATCCCCATAGCCTCGGCACACACCTTGGCACAGGCCATGGATACGCCCAGTGTGGCATTGGCGCCCAGATTACTCTTATTGTCCGTACCGTCCAGATCGATCAGGATCCGGTCGATCAGCCCCTGGTCAAAAGCGTTCCTGCCCGTCAGCGCTTCTCTGATCTTCGTATTGACATTGTGCACCGCCTTGGTCGTGCCGAGCCCGAAATATCGCGTCTCACCGTCCCGCAGCTCCACCGCCTCGAAGCGTCCGGTGCTGGCGCCGCTGGGCACTGCCGCCCGGCCCACATACTGGGTGCCGCCTACTTCCTTCTCCACCGTCACTTCCGCTTCCACCGTAGGATTCCCCCTGGAATCCAGAATCTCCCTTGCATGTACGTCTACGATCCTCAATTTCATTGCCATAAAAAACCTCCTGTGCGCACTGGTCTACAACCGTTTTCCATTATTATGCACACAGAAGGTTTTAATTATACCAGACTCTTCTACTCATTCCGGATCGCCGCCAGCGGGCTTAATTTCATGGCTCTTCTTGCCGGGAAGAAACCGGCCACCATCCCCACCAGGACCGCGAAGATAAGGGACAGCACCACAAGCCAGAGCGGGATATAGGAGATCCCCGGCGAATTTGCGCTGCCTACCCCGATGATTCCTACATTCATCATATCCTCACCGCCGCTTGCCGACACCTTGTTGATCACAAAGGAAATGATAAAACTTAACACCAGTCCGATCACGCCGCCGATAAACCCGATAAAACCGGCCTCCATCAGAAATAAGGTCCGGATATTGCGCAGATCACAGCCCAACACCTTCATCACGCCGATCTCTTTGGTCCGCTCATAGATGGACATCATCATCGTATTCGTGATACCGATAGCCGCCACAAACAGGGATACCGCGCCGATGCCGCCCAGCACCGCCTGCACATAGCCCATCGAATTCTGGGCGGACTCCACCCATTCCGCATTGCTCCAGGCATCATATCCCAGATCTTCGGTCAGATGGTTCTGGATCTCCATCACATACTCCATACTCTCCACATTCACCAACAGCTGGTTATAGAAGATCTCTTTATAGGGTTTGCCCGTCTTGGTCTGGGGCTGTCCCGGTATGACCTTGTTCTTAAAGATCTTCTTCAGCTGTGGAATCAGCTGTTCCATATCACAGAAGGTATACCAACCGTACTGTGACCAGGAATCTTCCTCATTGGGCGCCTCCACCCCGCAAGTCTCGATCATATATTTCTTCGGCGGCTTGGGCGTCTGCCCATCCTCCGACGGATACATGGACTGATAATAGGCATCCCTGTCAAAAATGATAAAGATAGGGTCACGCATCAGATCGATATCCGGCGTTTCACCGTAGGGGTTGCTTGCCTTCGGGTCATAGAAATTCTGCAATACCTGGTTCCCGTAGAAAAAAGTCAGCTGCTCGTCTTCACCCGGAAGCCTTCCTTCCCCAACCTTGATATTCATATCCGCAAATACTTCCTTCGGCATTCCCTGAATCTGCAGATACCCTTCATAACTGCCATACTTAGCCAATGCGGATACCTGCAGGATCGGCTGAACGGATTCCACATGCTCCAGCGCTTCCAGACTTTGTACCAGGGCATCATCCAACCGCTTCTCTTCGGCATTCTCGCTGTCCCATGGCTCATTCACCTGGATCTGTGTCAGGCTCCCGTAAGACTCATACTCTGCCATCATGGAACGGCTCAATCCCAAACCCAGAGATACCATCACGACAATGGATGCCACACCGATCACGACACCAAGAACAGTCAGTATCGTCCTCACTTTTCTTTTCCATAAATTACCGCTGCTCATTCGCAGCAAATCAAGCAATTTCATATGCTTCTCCACTCTGCCACTCACGATTCCGCTCAGCAGAATCTCAAATCCGTACGACCGGTATCCATAACTGTTCAGTCATGCGCTATATCGTTAGTCGTTATCATACGGACTGCTGTCACTTTCTTTCTCCAGATCTGCTTCCAGATCACTTAGCTCATCCGCCAACAATGCTGCCGCCTTTTTCTTTCTGCGGATCAGGAAGAATATGATCAGGCCGATCGCTCCAACCGCGATCACACCGGCCACCACGATACCCACGATAACACCAACGGTCAGGCCTTTCTGCGAGCCGTCTTCCCCGTCCATCATCATATCGTCACCCATCATACCGCCGTCCATCATATCTTCCATGATCATCTCCGTCACAAACAAGGTAATGTTCTTCTCCTCTGTAGTCACATTTCCGGCATCATCTTCATAAGAAATCTCCATGATGACCGTCCCGTCATCCATCGTGGGTGCGATTCCGGTTAACATAACATCAACATTCCCCGTCGCCCCCGACTGCAGATTTCCGACAAATGCGGAGGCTTCGTCAATAGAATCCGCATGGAATTTAACCTGTACATTATAAAGAGTCGTCTTACCGGTATTATAAATACTGCACATCACATTGGATTGGGATCCCACGGTAATATCCGCCGGCACCACTTCCGGAATACTTGTATCAAACCGGCTCTCCTGTAAGATCGGAATAGAGACACTGGCTTTATCCGTCAAGTCAAATACCGTCCCTGCATCGTACTTCATATTGACGTCAAGCACATAGGGCTTCTGTGCCAGATCGGCCTTCGCCGTCATCTCGATCACAATATCCGCCGCCGTATCCGCTCCGATCCTGTCCATATAGACAGAACTTGCTCCTGAAGTCGGCAGAAACGCAGAATACGTATTCGTCTTATCTTCGCCTTCCTGCGCCGCCTGCATATCAAACAAGACATTTGTTACCGCCATATCCTTGGCCGTATTCTGTACATGGATCGTCAGGGTAAAAGTATCCCCGGCGTAGACCTTAGCCGGATTGGTCTCAAATCCGGTTACCACGATACGCGGCTTCGATCCTTCCGCTTCCTGTCCGTTACCGCCGATAAAACCGCTTCCCGGCTTGCCGACTGTCTTCACATATACGGTCAGCTCGGCAGGCTTCTCACTCCTGACACCTGCCTTCGTATACCAGACATTGAAGGTCAGCGGATAATATCCGGTCATCACATCACTTCTGGCTGTAAAAGTAAACGTAAATTCCCTTCGATTGGCCATCGCCTCTTCCTTGGTCTGATTTCCCGGAATATAAGGCTCTGTCTGCAGATAACTGGTCATATCCGGTTCAAAGGGCCATTCTGTGACCACCGTAGATGTCTTCGGTTCTATGATCAGATTATTCAATTCCTCTGTTCCGAAATTAATTACCGGCAAGACAATGGAAACCTGCTGTCCATAGCTAACGGTAGGTGTCTCCCAGTTATCTCCAACCTGCAAAAATTCACTGGTCGTCATAGTAACTGCCGCCACTGCAGCAGATTCCATATTGGATTTAGCCTGTGACACATAAGACCACAACTCCGTGAGCGACATTTCAGTATTCGCAATATAATAGACTGCACTGTCAAATACCTTGTGAAGGTTCTCCATCACTTTCTCGTCAAGATTATACCGCACTTCCAGACTCTGCATATAGTAGAGCATATCCTCATCGGCATCCGCTCTGTCATCATCGGTAATCAGACGGTCAGATGTACGGTTCACCGTAGGCACTGAGTTCCCGCTCCAGGATTCCAACTCCGCGGCATATGCGATCTGCCTCGTACTCCCCAGAAGCGGCATCATCATCAAACCGACTATCAGTACCGCGATCATTCCTGGCAGCAGTTTACAAAGTCCTCCCTCTGCCGCAAATCGTCTCTTCCCATTCCATTCTCTTCTTTTCATCTCTCTTATCCTCTTCTACAACCTATTCACTGCTATGTCACTTTGGCGATCCGGGCTTTCTCTAAGAAGATGTGGTCCGTGCAGTCCTGTCCTTCACGCCCTCGCCTGGATCTCTTGTGGTACGTCCATGCCGCGCCTGTCCTCGGTCTCAATGATCTTACCGTCCTTGATCCGCAATATAAGATCTGCAAACCCTGCCAGATAATTGTCGTGTGTGACCATGACCAGTGTCTGACTTTTCTCCCGAACCACCTTCTTCATCAGATTCATCACTTCCACCGAAGTATTGGAATCCAGATTTCCTGTCGGTTCATCTGCAAAGATGATCTCCGGCTCTACCACCAACGCACGGGCCACGCCTACCCGCTGCTGCTGACCACCGGACATCTGATTCGGCCTGTGCAGCTTATGCTTTTGCAGTCCTACCAGATCCAGCATCTCCTCCGCCTTCTTATTACGGCTCTTCTTATCCATCCCCTGAAACGTAAGAGGCAACGCTACATTTTCGATGGCATTCATCGTACCCATCAGATTAAAAGACTGAAAGATAAAGCCGATATGCTGCCGCCTGAACGCCACAAGCTGATTTTCCGTCTTACGCTCCATATGCTCACCGGCTATCACGATCTCGCCTTTCGTCGGTTTCTCAAGCCCCGCCAGCATATTCAGAAGCGTTGACTTGCCGGAGCCGGAGGTGCCGACGATCGAGCAGAAATCGCCACGTTTGATCGTGAAGCTGACTCCGTTGAGCGCCCTTACCTTCGTCTCCCCGACCCGGTAGATCTTATATAAATCCCTGACACTGATCACAGTGTTTGCCTGTCCCACAATATGCCCTGCCTTTCCTGTTACAGTAAACGCTATCATACATTTCCATCTGTACGGTAACACAAATTTCTGTTTCCAATGCCGTTAACTATAGTAAGTTTACTATAAAAAATACCGCTTTGCAATCGCCGCTATGCATTAACAAGATCCATTCGATCCGCACACATCTTCGGCCTAATCGCCATATGCCGTTGCCGCATCCACAAATTCCGGTACCGCTCCTGTATAAAATTGGTAACTAAACCCATAATTACTCCGATTATACGGATATGTTGTATCTTTCTTAAAGGTGATATAGACATCATAATTGCTGTCCGTCTCTTTATAATCATGCCAGGTCGCCGCCAGATTGTTGGGATAGATTACCGGAAGGATCTTCTCAAACTCTTCCCGCTCATAGAACGTCTCTGACACGATCCTGTCCTCATCATAAGTATACTCCGCTGCGGCGGCATCTCTTGTAACATAGACATCTGTCTTGTTCTCATACAGGCCTTCCAGCTCATTATGATAATTCGTAACGGTTATGGAATCGATATCCGCAGGATCTAACGTCACAGGATAATAGGCCTTCGCCTCCTTCAGATACGCCACCGTATTCTCAAAGCTTTCATACACATACAGATTATAGCTTCTCCAATTCGGAAAACGGATCCTAAGCTCCCCGCAGGGACGGCTGTTCCTTGCCAGCGTAAAGTCAAATCGTGCCATATCCTTAACATAAGCTTCCCGTATTTTCTGTCCGTCTTCCACCGGCAGTGCAATTTCGGCCGCGCCATTGCTGTAGGTCATCGCCTGCACCCTGTCAAAGGACTCCTGATCGGTCATGATCTGATAGGTTCCCTCCTTGTATTCCACTGTCCCGATGATCTGATCAAGCAGCTCTTCATTGACCGGATTGTCAAAATCAACGAAGAACATTCTGCCCACTTTCCTGCCGGATCGCAAACGATACAGTACATGTATCGCTCTCGCGTCTTCCATCTTTTCCTGATCCTCCTGCTGCGCCTTGGATGCCAGCCTGAGAATCGGCTCTAAATCCGTAATATGCATATTCGCTGCCGTAGACTCGGAAATGTCCACATAGCCAAAATTCTCATCCCAGAAATCCGGATACTCGTTCAACACCAGCGCCGCGCTTTCCACCTTGTCCTTTGCCGGCACATACTTATCATATCCAAATATATCTTCTTTAAAGATAAAAAATATCATGCCAATACCGGCCACGGCAATACCACTGGAAATAAGATGATGTAACATGCTCTTAAGATCAAAATCATAGATCACTTCCATCACCGCACTGCCCAGAACGCCGCCCGCTATCATTGTCGCAAAAGCCAGCGTTGTATCGCCGTATCCTGCGCCGTACACCCACATGCCAAGCCCGATCGCGGCGGGAATGACAACCGCCACTTTCACGACCGGCTCAAGGAACGGAAAGGCGATCGCTTTTCCGGCAGCCTCTGAGGGACGTCTTCGATAACACAGCCATGCCGCTGCAAGAAGCGCCGCCATCAGCACAGACCATTTTCCGTAAAACGGCAATACCGAAGCTGCCATTTCCCGTACACTCTCCAGATCCCTGATCTCATAAATATGATACAAATAATCCGCCACCGCAGACAATTTCGGTTTCAGACTCACATAAAAGCTGTCCTTCGTGTCAAAAAAGGCCTCCTGCATATTCTCGAATAAAATATACGATACCATCTCATATAGAGCAAAGGTACCCGCCGCAGCCAGGGTAATAAATCGATTGCCCGTCAACATCACTGCCAGGATCGCCGTGTGATACATGACCAGAAAAAAAAGAAAATTCCATAGGAATGAAACGCCGATGACCGCCATCCCTTCACCGTTTACCGCGCTTTGCACCGCGGCAGTGATCACGCCGATCAGAAGGCTTGTAAGCGTAGTTGCCAGGTAGATGACAATGCCATTCCCATAGATCACCAAAAACCGCTTATTCTTATCTACCGGAACGCTGTGATACAGATCAACCTTCTTCCGGTCGTACAGATAAGAGAAACCCTGCATCCCGATCATAAAGCCAAGAAACATCAGCGTGATCAGGCGGTCCTCATGAAACCCCAGGGCATCCTGTGTCGCCCGGTACATTGCCTGCCTGAACTCCTCTGCCGTTATGTAATCACCCTCTTCATTCCACATTCTGATACGGCTTAAATAGACCGTCAGGATACCCACATAAGATGTGACCTGCACCAGTGCGGCCATGATCCACACCCAAATCCGCCTTCTGTGATTCTCTACACTGCTAACCCAAAATGAGTTTCTTGATGTCATATCCCACCACCTCCGTTTCACTGATAAAGATCTCCTCGAGAGACAAAGGCAGCACCTCATAGAAAACCGTATCTACCGTAGCAAATCTTGCCGCCACTTCCTCTCTCGTGCACCGAACGGTAAACGTACGCAGAGAACCTCTCTGTTCTTTCTTCAGAACTTCCATCCCGCTTAATGCCTTCAATTCCTCTTCCACCGTAGCAAAGACACACTGCACCTTCTGAAGATTGCATTTCATATCTTCCAGATCCTTGGAAAGCAGTACCCCTCCCTTATGTAACAGTCCCACATGATCACAGATATCTTCCAGTTCTCTTAGATTATGGGACGCGATCACCGGAGTCAGTCCATGCTCATCCATCTCCTTGGCAAAAATAGACTTGATGCCCTGCCGCATCACGGGGTCAAGACCGTCGAAGGTCTCATCACAGAGAATATAGCGTGTATGGGCACAGATGCCCAGGAGAAGCGCCAGCTGCTTCTTCATTCCCTTGGAAAAAGTTCCTATCCGTCTGTTCTGATCCAGATTAAAGCTCTCCAGATACTTGTAAAATTCTTCCTTATTAAAATTCTCATAAATACCGCTGTAATATCGCTCCATGGTCCGCGCGTTCGAATTGGCAAAGAAATACGGCTCATCCGCAATAAAAAAAAGCTTCTTCTTGGCCTCCACATTATCATACACCGGCATATTATCTAATGTCACCGTTCCGCTGTCCGGCTTAAGCACTCCTGAGATCATGCGCAGCACCGTACTCTTACCCGCTCCGTTGGTACCGATCAGACCAAATACCGTATTCTCTCTTATCGTCACACTGACTTCGTCGACCGCTTTCATCTTATCGAAAATCTTAGTCAGATTATGTATCTCAATCATCTTAGTTTCCTTTCTGCCTAAAGCATCTCGATCTCACGGATCAGCTCTGCCTTAGACATGCCGATTTCCAAAACCTCGATTACAAGTATCAGGATCTTTCCCAGGTATTCCTGCTTCCTCCTGTCCACCAGTCCGCTGTCACCCGATACGAAATTGCCTCTGCCCTTCACAGTATAGATAAACCCCTGACGCTCAAGTTCCGCATAAGCTTTCTGGATCGTATTAGGATTGATGGAAAGCTCCATCGCCAGATTCCGCACAGAAGGAATCTGTTCATCCGGCTGCATGGCACCTTTCAGAATCAGCGTCTTAAAGCGTTCTACGATCTGCTCATAGATTGGTCTGGTATCCTTGTAGTCTATAACTATCATACCTTCTCCTTTCTCAATAATCCCCCGTCCATCCACACTAAGTGTACTATTAGTGATGATACACTTAGTATACATGACACCGAAAGTGCTTGTCAACCTTCTTCTCAGGTTAACGGCATAACAGAAAAGAGAACATCCGAAATGTCTTTGGATGCTCTCTCAACTCTTCTCAATATATTGCTGTTACAGCTTATTTCATAAGCAGTGACTTGCCCGTCATCTCCGCCGGTTGCTCCATTCCCATCAGTTCAATGATCGTGGGAACGATATCTGCCAGGCAGCCGCCCTCTCTCAGCTTATAGGCCGGATCCGCATTGACAAGAATAAACGGTACCGGATTGGTGGTATGCGCCGTAAACGGAGCGCCCGTCTCGTAATCCACCAGCTGCTCTGCATTGCCATGGTCGGCACAGATGAACATAAAGCCATCCGCCTCTTTCACCGCCTCCACTGCACGGCCAACACACTCGTCCACCGCCTCTACTGCCTTGATCGCCGCCTGCTCCACACCGGTATGACCCACCATATCAGGATTGGCAAAATTAATAATGATCACATCATACTGATCGGACTTAATGCAGTCCACCAGCTTGTCACATACTTCGTAAGCGCTCATCTGCGGCTTTAAGTCATACGTAGCCACGTCCTTGGGAGAATTGACGAGGATTCTTTCCTCACCTTCATTAGGCTCCTCCACACCGCCATTGAAGAAGAAGGTAACATGCGCATATTTCTCTGTCTCAGCCAGCCTTGCCTGCTTCATGCCATGTGCGGCAAGCCACTCGCCAAACGTATTGGTCACCGAGATCTTATGGAAAGCTACTTCCTTGTTCGGAATCGTCGGATCATAATCCGAGAAGCATACATAAGTAAGGTCTAATCTCTTTCCTCTCTCAAATCCCTTGAAGTCGTCATCACAGAAGCTCCTGGTGATCTCTCTTGCCCTGTCCGGACGGAAGTTATAGAACACGACCGAATCTCCGTCTCCTATCAACGCTACCGGTTTCTCGTCTCTCTTCACCACGGTAGGCTTTACAAACTCATCGGTCTCCTCCCTGTCGTAAGATGCCTGGATCCCTTCCGCAGCGCTTGCAGCCTCCAGTCCCTCTCCTTTAGTCAACGCCCGGTAAGCCTTCTCCACTCTGTCATAGTTGTTGTCCCTGTCCATCGCATAATAACGACCCGTCACGGACGCAACTTCACCTACGCCGATCTTCTTCATCTCCTGCTCCAGTTGCTCCACGAATCCTTTGCCGCTCGTGGGAGGTGTATCGCGCCCATCCAGGAATGCATGAACATATACTTTCTTTAGCCCGTTTCTCTTCGCGAGTTCCAACAGGCCGTAGATATGTGTGTTATGGCTGTGAACGCCGCCATCCGATACCAGACCAAACATATGGAGCGCCGAATCGTTCTTCTTACAATTATTCACTGCATCCAGAAGTGCCGGATTCTCGAAGAAAGTACCGTCCTGGATCTCCTTGGTGATCCTTGTAAGCTCCTGATAGACAATACGGCCTGCGCCCATATTCAAATGCCCTACTTCAGAGTTACCCATCTGTCCGTCAGGCAGCCCGACTGCCATACCGCTGGCATTTCCCTTGACAAAAGGACACTCTGCCATCAGTCTGTCCATCACTGGCGTCTTCGCCTCCGCCACTGCATTCCCGTCCTGTCTTTCGTTCAGCCCATAGCCATCCAGGATCATCAATACTGCCGGTTTCTTTCTCATAAGTTTCATTCTCCTTTTCTTCTATTTATATTATTACAGCAATCTCTGTTAAATATCCCTGGTATAATCCGTATTAATCTTCATCCAAAAAGAAGCAGCTGACACGCTCTCCCTCTCTGTGAAGTACAAGTTGTTCCATGCTGTCCGGAATCTGATCAGCCCCTTCCTCTGCCTCTTTGATGTCGGACAGGCAGTCGATCGTCTCGGCCAGCTTCGCATCATTCACCGCACTGTTTATCTCCGTCAGCAGTCCCAGATAAGCCTCCGGATGGGGCATACTGAGCCTCAGATAAGGCACATCGATCACCGCATACTGCTTTAACAACGATCCGATGTCGTCGGAAGGATTCGTCTGATACAGTGTCAGCATCCTGCGCAGCTGTCTCTCATATTCCTCGTAGCCGCAGGTGTCCTGTGATGGATCCGCATCAAAAAATAACATGCAGGTATCATTTTCCAATGACTCCTTAAAAAGCCGGTCATGGCAGATCCCCAGCAGCTCCAACGACTTCTGCATATTTTCACCCATTTCCAATACCCGGACACATTTTTCCACAGTCGAAAACGTGACATTTCCGGCATTGATCTCTGCAACAGCCTGATTTAAGACCGCTACACAATAATACTGTCGCAGGCTTTCATCCTGTGTCTGCTCCCAGCCCGTATTCAGGATCTGCTCTTCCTCCGCCGCCATCTCCTGTCTGTCAAAGAGATCGGCAAGACCCCGATAAGCCTTCACCGAGGACGGATCTGTCCGAAGCGCCTTCTCATATGCATTCTGCGCCTTTGCGTAATCCTCTTTCGCAGCATATCTGTCTCCCTGAAAAAGCCGGAAAGCCAGTTTCACGGACGGCAGGCAAAAGACACCGATCCCGATACATGCGAGCAGAATAACACACAAAGAGACTGCCATGGTGATCTTCTGCCTTCTGACTTTCCGTTCACGCTCCGCTCTCCTTCTGGCACGTTCCTCGTCCCTTTTGCTCATCCCTGCCGCAGATTCCCGAATTTGCCCGGTCTCTCTCTTCTTTGTCCCCCTGGTATCGGCCGCAGTGCCGCGCTTACCGGCAGAAGTTTTTCTGCCCGGTGCTTCTTTTTTTCTTTGAACGGCTTTCCCGCCAGTCCTCTTTCTTTTTCCGACAGAGGCTTTTTTGCCAGGCGCCGTCTTCTTCCTGACAGAAGCTTTTCTTTCGGACATGTTCTCTTTCCTATTCGGAGTCTTCTTCCCCGTGCTTATCTTCTTGTCCATTTACAAATACTCCTGTTTTATCCGCAGCAATTGACTCTGTCACACAGAGCGGTCCCGACCGGTCAACACTCTGCACCTTCATTATAGTAGCATATTTTATGGGAATTTGTCCAGATGATCCTCTGTTCTTTCTGCGGCCGCCTTGCTTTCAAACCGTCTCCTGTGATAGAATTAGAAAGCAATTCATCTTACGAAGGAAACCAACATGGAAAACACTCTGCGCATCAAATACCAAAGTAAATTATACGAACTGCCCTATACGCTTATCCGCAGCAACCGTAAGAGCTGCGCGATCAGTATCGCTGCCGACGGCCGGATCACCGTACGGGTTCCCCTGCGTACCAAAGAGAGCGAAATTCTTCGTCTGCTCACCGGCAAACAGCACTGGATCATCACGAAATATCTGGAACAGCTCGATAAACAGGCAGCCAAACCGGTATCCGGCCTGACCGATACGCAGCGTGAAGCTCTGACGAAACGATATGTCGCCGCCGCCAAAGAGTATATCCCCAAGCGGGCCGCTTACTTTCAACAATTCACCGGCGGTATCTACCACCATATTACCATTCGCGACCAGAAGACCCGCTGGGGCAGCTGCAGCGCCAGAGGCACGCTCTCTTTCAACTGGCGTCTCATGCTGGCACCTCCCTCTGTTCTGGACTATGTGGTCGTCCACGAATTATGTCATCTGACACACATGGATCATTCCGCCGCGTTCTGGCAGGCCGTTGAGACCGTCTGTCCCGACTACCGCAGCGCGCGCCAATGGCTTAAGGAGCATGGACATGAACTGGTACTGTAATCAGCCATGCTTCTTCGTCTTGATGCGCAGGGCAGCATAATGGCTGTTTTTGCTTTCACCGCGATGCTCTCCTCTGTCATTTCTCCTGCTGGATCTTCTGTCAGCCTTATCAAAGCCCACATTCCTGCCGTTATGCTTGTCACGGCCGCCGTTTTTGCCGTCATATCTGTCACGGCCGCTGCTTTTGCCGTCATACCTGTCGCGGCTGCTGCTTTTGCCGTCATTCCTGTTGTCTCTGCCTCTGGCCCGGTTGCTGCTCCTTCTCTCAAAGGAAAACTTCTCCGGCCTGATATCTTCTATCTCGTCTCCCAGTTTCATCTGCACAAAAGCCGCCGCAATCTCCACCGCACTGTGCTCGCCTAACGCGATCTCATCCAGAACATACTCCATCGCACGGCTTAAATCCCGCTCTTTGGCCACGTGAACCGCTTCCTTTAATATTTTTGACGCCTTCCGGTCCATGATATCCGCCGCCCCGGGTATCTTCCGTTCTTTGATCCTCGTATGGCATACACGCTCTATATCCCGTATTTTGTATGCCTCTCTTCCGACCACAAGCGTAAAGGAACGCCCTGTCTTACCGGCGCGGCCCGTCCTGCCGATCCGATGCACATAGTACTCTATGTCTTCCGGCACGTCATAATTATAGACGGCTTCCACATCATTTACGTCAATCCCTCTGGCCGCGACATCTGTTGCGATCAGAATCCCGGCCCTGCCGCTGCGAAAGAGGTTCATTACGGTATCCCGCTGATGCTGCGACAAGTCGCCATGCAGCCCTTCCGCCTCATATCCCCTTTCCTTCAAATGCTCGGTCAGCTCGTCCACCATACGCTTGGTATTGCAGAAGATCAGCGCTCTCCCGGGATCGTAATAATCGATCAGCCTGCACAGCACCTCTTCCTTGTCCTGCCTGCGTACCTGATAATATGCCTGTTTGATCAGGGGGATCGTCACTTCCTCGGGCGTCATCTTGACATATGCGGCATTTTTCTGGTAGGTCTTGGTCAGCTCCAGAATAGGAGCCGGCATCGTAGCGGAAAACAGTCCCGTCTGCCTTGTCTCCGGCATCTGCTTCAATATCGTCTCGATATCTTCCCGGAAACCCATATTAAGCATCTCGTCCGCCTCGTCAAGCACCACGGTATGCACATCTTCCATCTTAAGCGTATGCCTGCGCATATGATCCATCACACGGCCCGGTGTCCCCACAATGATCTGTGTCCCGCCTTTCAGATTCTTGATCTGTCTGACAATATCCTGTCCGCCGTAGATCGGCAGCACCTTGATCCCATGCATATATTTCGAGAATTTACGCAGTTCATCTGCCGCCTGCATAGCCAACTCTCTCGTCGGACATAGGATCACTGCCTGCAGATTACGATTATTCGGATCGATCTTCTGCAGGATCGGGATGCCGAAAGCCGCCGTCTTGCCAGTGCCGGTCTGCGCCTGTCCGATAATATCCTGACCGGTCATAAAGAGCGGAATCGCCTGTTCCTGGATCGGTGTCATCTCCTCATATCCAAGTTCTCTGACCGCCCGCAGGATCCTCTCATCAATCTGCGCATCCTCATATCGCATATGGCTTTCTGTCTGCCGCTCTTCCTCAACGATCATAGTGAAATTCTCTTCCTGATTGCTTTTCTTTTTCCTGTTAGTCATGTTTTCTCCATTTCCTGTATACTTGTCCTAAATGACTCCAAACTGCCTCTTTGCGATATCTTTACACTCAACATAACAATTGCTGCCATGCACGGAATTTTACCCCGTGTATGACAGCACTGCTATATCCGTTTATTCCTGAGAGCAATGCGTCAAGCGGATGCAGAGCATCCATTTGACTTCATTCATGCCAGATAGATTTTCCGCAGCCTGCTCACTGCCCGGTCCATGATCAGGCGCTCGCCATGCTCCTCCAAATACTGCATCCTCTCATCGGACACTGCGATCAGATTGCCAAATTCTACTGCCTGAGCGCTGATCTTATTGAACATCTTATGGGATAAGCGGTTCTTCTCCACTACCAGATAATATACATCACCTTCCTTGTAGAGATGACTCTTCACCGAAACGGTATGCGGGATCGATGCCGTATACTGCATTACCTGATGAAGCGATGCAAATACAAACATCCTCCTGTTCTCATCGAACCTGTCATCTAACGGCGCCTGTCCATTCCCGGTCCGCTCCTGCTTTCCAAGCCCATCGCTGACACCCTGCAGCACATCCTTCAGATGTTGAAGAATATCCTTAAATCCCATGGGCCCCTCATCCGTAAAGGTGACTACCAGCCCCTTGTCCCTCAGCGGAGTGATCTGCATGGCAATATTTTCTCCATTGATCTGATACCCGATCTCGTCATGGGCGCGCTCGATAATATCACGCAAAAAACCTTCGCCTTTCTCATTTCTCTCAAAAATATCCGACAAGGTCAAACCATACTCCAACATATCCTCTGCTGTAATAATGCACTGTACAGTTCCTTCACTAATCTTCTTATACCTCATTTAACCTGTTATCCTCTGTTTTCTGCCTGCAATCAACTGAAAATCTCTGCTGTATTCAGAAACCAATGATACAGACAATCTTTGCATGTTGATATCGTCGTCAAGTGCAGTATTATTTTAACACAAAAATACGCAATAAGAAAGAATCTTATCGCGTATTCTTTTTCGATTCGATATTTTCGTTACTTTTTCCATATTATTTATTTTTTATTCCTGATCCAGGTCATATTTACTATGAAAATCTGTAATCTTCATGACAAATATCGTCATACATCTATACCGGATCTCTATTTGCTCACTCTCCCATTCACGTAACCTTCCTCCACATAAGCCTCTCCTAATGTAAACTTATGTTCGCCAAATCTGCCGATATCCACCGAAAAACCGATCAGGAAAAGCCCTCTGTACTTAAGCTCATTGCTGTCTGCCGCCTTCAGGCCAATACTGGTCAGCAGCGTGATCGCACCATCTTCTTTCTGCCCCAGAAGATAACCGAAAGCATCATTGTCCCACATCGCTTCTTCCACTTCCTCCTCTCCATAGGCAGAAATATCAACCTCACCGATCAATGTGCCGTTCTCCTGAATAAGCGCAACCGATTCTTTTGCCCGGTCAACAAGAAGCGTAATATTCCGGTCTGCTATCTGTTCCAACGCATCCTCTGTTTCAAAGCAATATATTTCGATCGTTCCGGTATCATACCTGTCTGCCACATAGAGCCGCCAGATCTCGCTGTCGCTGTTGTTGACGACGCACTCCTTATAGGCAAAGCTCCTGGGAATCTTGTCCGCATCCTCCTTCTCAAGTACTGCCACCTCGATCCCCGGTGATGTGGGCAGCCACGGCTGATCGAATGTATTTACATCGTCCCCGATCTTTATTTTGACACCCCTGCACCCGTATTCCTTTGTATAAAGACCGTAAAATTCAACCCATTCCTCCTCTTTCTGCGCAAGTCTGTACCAGTTTCCATCCTGCAGGGGACACTCCGCATCCTCGTATAAGAAGTCATAATACTTTTGCAGATCCACCGATTCTGCCGATGTCAGTCCGCTGTCATCCATATTTTGCAGATATTCTTCAAAATCATCCTGCCCTGCTTCAGGAACCGCCTCCGTCGCTGCCGGTCCCCCAACGGACAGATCCCCTTCGTTTGTCAAAATAATTTCTTTACTTGTTCCACCGGAACCGTCCGCATCATCTTTCGCTCCGGTAAAGGTACATCCGCACACCATGACTGCGATGATCGCCACAAGTACCGACGTTCTTCTGCTGTTCTTTCTCTTTCCTGCGATCATCCTGACCCTCTCCTTTACACTGTTCTCTCTGCCGCCCATGATCAATATTGCCCCTGTGTATCCTCCCGTCTTCATTTTATCGGAAAAGAATGTGAGTAACGTTCTTCCATAGGCAAAGCGTTCGTTCTCACCCAGCATCCTGATCGCCTGCTCGTCACAAGCCAGCTCACTGTCCCGCTTCGCCGCACAGGCAGCCAGCCATACGACCGGAAAGAACCAATATACCGCGCATACCGCGCTTCTTACAAGCATCCACAGTCCATCGCCCTGCCTCGCATGCGCATATTCATGTGCCAGTACGTGCCGCATTCTTGCTTTGTCTTCCACAAGATCAGGCGCCATATAAATATTGCGTCCGACCAGACAAGGGCTCGGCAGCCCTGCTACCGAATATACATGCATCCTGCCAGACATAAGACGCTCCTGCCATATTTCCGGAAGCATCCTGCCGGAGATTTCTATCCGTCTCCGGTGCAGAAATCTGACAAAGCGAAATTGGCCGGCCATCATATAACCGCCAGTGATCAGGATGCCTGCCATCCATAAGTATATTATCCGGAAGCGTGCCTTCGTGTTTCCATGCCACGCCTTCTGCCCACTGACCAATATCCCACTGCCTGACTCTTCCCTGCTATCCGCGGAGCCTGTCCTGTTCCTCGTCAGATCCTCTGCAAGCGTTTGATCACCTGCCGGATTTCGTATTCCGTCCTCTGGCATCCCGTACTCCATCTTACCTGACGCCCTGTCAGATCCTGTTTCGAGGCTGCCGTCTGCATCGTTCGCCAATTGCCTTGATATGACATTCACGCCTGACCAGTCCGACACTAAATTCAAAATACTATACGGATTATTGCCAGGTGATACCGGCAGGATCAGACGTAAAGCCACCAGAAGCCACAGTGCGTACCGGAATCTCATACTGATCCTGCCTATAGTATATTTCCTTATGCCCATGATCACGGCAGTCAGAACTGTTGCAGCGGTCAAAATCTCAATCATACGCCATCACCCCTCCTTACGCTGACTTTCTTCCTCCGCCTTACGCAGGATTTCATACATCTGTGTTATCTCTTCCTGGGACAGCGCCTTCTTTTCTACCATGGTATTCAACATCAGTCCCATTCTGCCATCGAATACTTTCTCCAGAAATTCCTCAGTCTCCTGTAGAACGGCTTCCTCTCTTCCGAGATCCGGATAATACAGCTTCGCTTTCTCTCCTTCCTCATGATGGATCGCCTTCTTCTCCTCCATTCGCCGTAGAAAAGTCATCACTGTATGTTTACTCCATCCGGTCGTTTCCTTGAAATATCCGGTGATCTGCATCATTGTCATTGGAGCCTTCTGCCACAGCAGCATCATTACCTTCCATTCGGCTTCCGATAATCTGACCATAAGTTCCTCCTTTTATATTGGTTGACATATGCCTACCAATAATCTATCATTTGGGTAGTCATATGTCAACCAGTTTTATCTTTTAAATTGTCTATTTTTTACTGGATTTTTTTGAAATTTTCTGTTAAAATAATGTTAAGAAAACAAAATGCATGACGATATAGTTTATAGAACAGGAGGTTCCATTTTAATCCATAAGCTATATCCAAGGAGGGATTACCGCAGCATATGATAATAATTATAAAGTTAACGCGGTTATGGCGATCACCCCGTTAAAGAAGATTTCTTCCGAAGACAAAAATCGTCAGTCCAAGCAGAATTCATCTCAAACTTTTGCAAGCACATTCTTCTCTAAGGTTTTAGATGAGGCATGTGAACAGGAACGGGCCAGAAACATTCACGTTTATACGAGTGGATATACGAAAGATGCTCTTCCCTATCACCATCTCGTCAGCATGAGAGAATATTGTTAGCGGATTCCGAACGGATCCATCACAGAATCGTTTCCGACACCATAGGGAAAATGTTTGTTATTTCCTGCAAATACAGAAAGCAGATGCCACATAGGAACATCTGCTTTCTGTATTTATGATCATAATTCATTACTTCTACAATACAAATCAAATACTCGTGCAGGCACGAAACCCGGCTCATTGCCCGCAGAAATGAATTTACTGTAACTGTTTCGCAAGATTAAAGATATCTTCAAGGATTTCCTTACATGCCTGCATGTTCTGCACCGTCGTCTCCGAAGTCTTGAGTCCCTCCATACTGGATGCAGCCACTTCCTCACTGGCAGCCGACAGCTGTGATATATCATCGGAAATCGCGTTCGTACTGTCTAAAATACTGGCGATGATCACTTCACTGTTCTGAACAAGCTGTGTCAGATTATGTACTTCTGCATCCACCTGCTCAAAAGTTTCCTGTGTGGCCTGAATCAGCTCGCTCTGCTTCGCAACCGATTCTACGGCGCTGTTCACGCTCTTGGTCACACTCTTCGTATCGAGAATCAATTCGTTAATAATGTTCGTAATATGGTTGGATGCCTCCTGCGTCTGCTCGGAAAGCTGCCGGATCTCTTCCGCTACCACTGCAAATCCTCTTCCCGCCTCACCTGCACGGGCCGCCTCAATGGACGCATTCAACGCCAGCAGATTAGTCTGACTGGAAATCGCCATGATAGCGCCGATAAAGTTCTTCACTTCCTCTACCTTCGCGCTGAGCTGATTGCTCACCTCTACGGTAGCGCCGCTGGCCGCTTCCACATTCATTGCCTGTTTGCGCAGATTCTCAACAACTTCCGAACCATCTGTCACCATGGTTCCTGCCCGGCCGGAAGAAGAGATCATCTCTCTCATACTCTCTTCTGCCGCATCCGTATTACTGCGGATGTCAACACACATATCTGCCTGACGCTGAATAGACTGTGCCGTGGCATCCGTACTGTCCGCTATATTGCTCATGGCAAAATTACTCGTATCCACACTGCTTTGCAGATCGTTTAGTCTGTTCATGGCGCCGTCGAAATTGTTAATGATATCGCCGGCCACCTGCAGCATCTTCTTCTGCGCTTCCTCCTGTCTGGCCGCGCCCTCCGCCACGGCATTGATATTCTCTTCATTAAATGTTGTCAGCAGCTTGCCGATGGCACACGAAGCATACGCCACCAGAAAGATCGTCAACAGCGCCGCAACAGAATCCGACAACTGCGATTTATCCAACAGAAATATTCTTACGGCATTGATCAGAATAACAAGAGCGTTACCACAAATCAGCAGTCTTCTGTTATAATAGGCCATGGCACCGAATAATACCGGGAAGGCATACGCATAAGTACCCACACTGGTGCCGAACAGTACCACCACAGCGTATGCGATCGAAGCACAGATGATCATTCCCAACGCACCTTTCTTCTGATCCTTCCACAAAACATAAGATGCGACCGCACCCGCCAGCATCAGTATGGGCACTCCTACACGCAGATAACTGCCAAGGCTTGCGGACAATGTAAATGTCCTCGCCCCCATTATCATCATAAAATACACTAGAATAACAACAATAATACCGAGTACAGTTCGATTTGTTCTCCTATATTGTGATTCCGTCATGATCTTACCCCCTTGCCTTTCGCTCCTGAAATAATAAGCATGTTCCCGGCACTAAAGTAAAATCTCACTACTTCCCGGCTTCCCATGCTTTATCTATTGTACAATATTTTGACACGAATGCCAAGCCAAATTATTCGGAAAACAAACTTTTATTTTAGCGTTTTATTTTGGCTTATCCTTTGTTATACTAAATGCAGAAACCCATTATCGATCACATTACAGGAAGAGGGCTTTATGAAGAAGATCGCGATCATAACCGGAGCCAGCACGGGGCTTGGCAGAGAATTTGTAAGGATCATCAAAGAGAAGAAGGAGATCGACGAGATCTGGGCCATCGCCAGACACCGGGACAAACTGGATAAGCTGCGCAGACAGATGGGGCCGAAGGTCATTCCCATCAGCCTGGATCTGTCCCGTTCCTCCCAGATCGAGGAGCTGGGCCACAGACTTGCCCAGAGCGGCGTGGAAGTGCGCTATCTTGTCAACAACGCCGGCTATGCCAAGTTCTGTTCCTACGATGACCTTGGCGTGTCCGACTCCCTCAACATGATCGACTTAAATATCGGCGGCGTCGTTGCCATGGGACTGGTCTGTATTCCCTATATGCCGGCCGGAAGCCACATCATCAATATCGCCTCCCAGGCAGCCTTCCAGCCGCTGCCCTATCAGAACCTGTACAGCTCCACGAAAGCCTTCGTGCGCAACTATACCCGGGCGCTGCATGTGGAATTGAAAGACCGCGGCGTCAGCGCCACGGCGGTCTGTCCCGGCTGGCTGAAGACCGACCTTTATGACAGGGCCAATATCGGCGCTGCGAAGGCCACCAGCAACTTCTTCGGCATGACCACGCCGGACAGGATCGCCAGAAAAGCGGTGGCAGACGCCGACAAAGGCAAAGACCTCTCGATCTACGGCCTCTATGTCAACTTCTGCCACGTTGGCGCCAAACTGCTGCCCCAGCGGGCCGTGATGAAGATCTGGCTGCGCCAGCAGCGCATCGATCCCTATTCCCGCCCGTCCCAACAGTAGGTGCACAGCTTACATCTGTCCATACCGATGGACTCGATCATATCGTCCAGACGATGATACCGGAGAGAAGTGAAGTTCAGCTTCTCTCCTATTTTTTCTAACATGGCGTGATATTCCGCGCTGTCCGGGTCCGCGTAGGCCGTCAGGTTCGGATACTTGTTCTCCCCCTCGATCTCCTGGATCACACGTCTCGCGATCAGCTCCATCTCCGAGGTCGCCCTGGAGAAATTCAGATATTTACAGCCAAACAGAAGCGGCGGACAGGCCGGCCTGATATGCACCTGCGCCGCCCCGCTCTGGTATAGAAATTCCGTGGTCTCCCTAAGCTGCGTCCCCCGCACGATGGAATCGTCGATCAGAAGCAGGCTTCGGTCCTTGATCAGGTCATGCACCGGAATCAGCTTCATCTTGGCGATCAGGTTGCGCTTACTCTGGATAGTCGGCATGAAGGAGCGCGGCCAGGTAGGCGTATACTTGATAAAGGGCCTGGAAAAGGGAATCCCCGACTCGTTGGCGTACCCGATGGCGTGGGCCGTTCCCGAATCCGGCACGCCCGCCACGATATCCGGCCGGGCGTCATCCCGCTTTGCCAGCATGGCACCACAGTTATAGCGCATCTGCTCCACGCTGATCCCCTCGTAGGAGGAAGACGGGTAGCCATAATATACCCAGAGGAAGGTACAGATCTTCATCTCCTTGCCCGGCGCGGCCAGTGTCCGCACGCCCTCCGGCGTCACCACCACGATCTCGCCCGGCCCCAGCTCCCGCTCCGGCGCGTAGCCCAGATTCAGATAGGCAAAGCTCTCGAAGGAAATACAGCAGGCGTTCTCCTTACGGCCGATGGTCACCGGCGTGCGTCCGTACCTGTCCCGGGCCGCATAGATCCCCCTGGCCGTCATCAGCAGCATGGTCATGGAACCTTCGATCAGTTCCTGCGCGTAGCGGATGCCCTCGATCAGGTTGTCCCGCTGGTTGATCACCGCCGCCACCAGTTCCGTGGAATTGATATCGCCGCCGCTCATCTCCATGAAATGTCCGTGCCCGCTCTGGAAAAGTTCCTCTATGATCTTATCTTTATTGTTGATCTTACCCACCGTCGTGATCGCATAGGTCCCGTGGTGAGACCGGATGATCAGCGGCTGCGGTTCATAATCGGAGATACAGCCGATGCCGTATGTTCCGTGCATGGTATTGACATCCTTATCAAATTTCGTCCGAAACGGCGCGTTCTCGATATTATGTATGGCCCTGTCAAAGCCCTTCTTATCGTCATACACAGCCATGCCCGCCCGTCTTGTCCCCAGGTGGGAATGATAGTCCGTCCCGAAGAACAGGTCAAACACACAATCTTCCTTTGATGCCACTCCAAAAAATCCGCCCATAGCGCGCTCCCTCCATCAGCCTGTATCCATGTAAACATCTCTGTCTTCGCAGGGGATGCCGCTTCCATGCCGCACGCATCCCCTGCCATACTACCATATGCCCGACATGTCCGCAAGCAAAATGGAGATTCTTTTTAATCCATGTTCTGCTTCGCAAGCACCTGTCTGCGCAGCGCCGGTACGCTCTGCATGATGCCGAGCACCACCAGATCCACCGCCATCACCACCACGACCAGTACGCCGTTAAGCAGTATGGAATAGACCCAGGGATTTACCATCGGGATACCCAGAAAAGTCTCCGGCATGTACATATACCAGAGCAGGCCGCCGGACAAGGTCAGCGAAACCCAGCGCCCAAAGGACCCTAAGATCGTCCCCCACAGCCAGCCAAGCTTCTTTCCCGCCCCGAAGCCGCACAGGAAGACAAGCGTATAGGCCACCACATAGTCGAGCAGCATGGACTGCCAGGAGATGGCGATGCCGCCGCCCAGGAAATACTGCAGTACACCGTTGACAAAGCAGCACAGCAGGGAATACTTCGGCCCCCAGCGCAGGCAGTAGACAAGGATCGGCACCAGCGCCAGATCCACGGAACCGCCGGAGGGAAAGCGGAAGATCCGCAAATACCCCAGTACCGTCGCCGCGGCGATCATGATGGCGCCCTCCGTCAGGGCGCGGACTTTGGTTGATTTCTGTGTCATAGTCGTTTCCTCCAAAAAAATAGTACCGCGGTGCAAAAAGCACAACGCGGTACGAAAAAAACGACAAGTATTCTGTTTGTCGAATATTCTTCCTACGCCGGCATTACCCGGATCAGGTTCAAGGGACCGG
>CANOCU010000041.1 GCA_947564645.1 uncultured Lachnospiraceae bacterium | reverse complement strand
CTGACAAAACGGGATAATGCTGAAAATAAAACTAATTAATCAGCGGTTCCCTAGGTATTGTAACTATTGTTTTGCTTTTAGGGGTTATCATCTTGCAACTTGTGGGGTATAAGAAATCTGACATTAGCGAGATAACAAGTTTACTAAAACATACTGCTGAGGAACAGCGTAATGGCGTGCAAAAGCAAATTTCGAATGGTGCAACAGAGCAATTTGAACGTTTTGACGTTATGCATAAAAGTATTCAAGGCACACTTTCAGATAACCGCAGGGAAGTCAATCAACAACTTGCTGAGTTTCAAAAACAGATGGTAACTCAATTAACATCTATTCAAAAAGTTAGTATAGATAGTAATGAGCAAATTGGAAGAAGTGTAACTACTGCACTGCAAACTAATCGCGAAGAGCAAAACAAACAGCTCCATACATTTGGGGAAAAAGTTGATAATCGTCTTTCCGCTATACAACATGATAATTCTGAAAATATTGAAAAGATCAACACTATACTCGAAAATAAGATGAAATCATTGCAAGAAAGTAATGAAAAGCGACTTGAGCAGATACAAGGCGTAGTGGATGAGAAATTGCAAAAAACTCTTGAAACTCGCCTCACTCAATCTTTTGAGTTGGTAAGTAAGCAACTTGAAAGTGTAGGTCAAGGATTGGGAGAAATGAAAGCTCTTGCTGCTGATGCGAAGTCGCTAAAAAACGCCCTTATAAATGTAAAAGAACGCGGTACATATGGTGAGGTTCGTCTTGAGAAGTTACTTTCCGATATTCTTGCGCCGAATCAATATGAAATGAATGTAGAGATTAAAGATGGTAAACGTGTAGAATTTGCTATAAAACTTCCAGGTAACGGTGACACACCATTACTTCTGCCTATTGATAGTAAGTTTCCAATTGAGGATTATAACCGATTAATTGATTCAGAAGATAAACAGGCTATTGATGAGGCGAGGCGGTCACTGACAGTAAAAATTCGTGCTTTCGCAAAAGATATACATGACAAATATATAACACCACCGAAAACAACGGATTTTGCTCTAATGTTTTTGCCCACTGAAGGACTATACGCAGAAGTGGTGCAAAATGCATCTTTGTTTGAAGAACTCCGTGACAAATATAAAATTACAGCAGTTGGTGCAACTACACTTTCGGCATTTCTTGCATCTTTGCAAATGGGTTTCAAGACACTTGCGATTGAACAGAGGTCACAGGAAGTATGGGACACTCTTCGTGCTGTGAAATCAGAATTTGTGAAATTTGGAGATATGCTAGACAAGGCTCAAAAGCAGATACAGACTGCGGATAAAACACTTGGAGAAATTGTTGGCAGACGCACAAGAGCGATTAACCGCACTTTGCGTAGTGTAGAAGAATTAACAGAAGAAAATACATCTTTGATGAATGCATTAGATGATACAGTCGACGAGTAATCAGAAACGCGAATATACTTTATGCTATTTCCTCATGGTGGTAATACTATCGCTTTATATTATATAAGAAGACTCCCCGAAAAGGTTGCGTTTTCTCAAGTCCTGGCCTAAAAATTCTCAGTACTCAATAGGCAAAGCCTCATGCACTCGCCCCTGCCTTAGCTTCTTAACATCTATCACTTCGAAGCAGCGTACCTGCTGTTTTATCTAACGAAAGGCACTTCTATGGCACCTATGACATCTACAAAAAGCATATCTTCTGTCACACAAAATTCTTCGACACAGCCAGTTCATCACGTCAACTGGCACGAAGCCGCCACATGTGCCATAGCGATCGAATTGCGTGACTATGCCTCGCTGCTGCAGTTCCTGACAGAGTATATTCTTGGCAAGATTAAAATTCTTTTCTTTACCTGCCACATAAGCGATCACTAATATCACAAAGGCATAGGCGATGCCCATACCAATTGTTGACATATTAAATGTATCAAATCCCCCTGCCTGTTTGCTTACATTCATGGCAAAAAAGCTCGATAAAATCACCGTGAAAAATAACTGCTCGCGATCTGCTAATCTGTATACTAATACAATCGTCGCAATAGCCAGGGCAATGACCCACTTATGTATTTGTTATGCAACGCTTCATCACATCACTACATTAGCACTTCAATTTCTCAAACATTTCCTTACGGCAATCTTGTATCAATAATTGCCCTGAGCTTTTTTATGATCTGGTTGATAAATGCAAAAAAGAGACATGCAGCAAATAAATTAAACCAATTAAGAATCATATTATCATACAAATAAGACATAAAGAAAAAATAGAGAAATCCACAGCAGGTAAATACAGTCTTTTTCCTGATACGGACTCGAAATTCATTTCTTAAGAAAATAATTCTTAAAAACAGGATCATCCCGTTGGCAACAAGTGTAGAGATTGCCGCCGCATATAATCCAATGTATTTATAAAGTCCAATATGAACTAAAATATTCAAGACAGCTCCAATTACAGTGGTAATCCCATTCTGCTTTGGCTGTTTCAAGGCGATCTGTATTCCTCCAAAAAATTGAGAGACTGCTAACAGCATGGAAGAAAAAATCAAAATGGGAGAATACAGGATTGCCTCAAAATATTTGACATCGAATATGTAATAGTACACAATAAAGCTTCCGGCTGCCAAACCGGAGCATACCGTCAGCAGCAATTGTAAAAAAGAATTCAATATATGATTAAAATATTCTTCCCGGTTTTCATCCTTTATTCTCCCTACCGCTTCCTGTTGCCAGGAAACACTAAACATACTAAATAACACTGAACATAATGACGGAATTTTATGTGTAATAGCATATATCCCATTCGCTGTACTTCCAAAGAACAAATGAATAAGCTGTCTGTCAGAAGCATTCATAACCCACCACGCTAACTCATTCGGAATCAAGGGAAGTGAGTACGTAATTAACTCCTTGATTTTCACAATCTCTATTCGATTGAATAATAACATCGTGTGAAACCTGGAAAGAAAGCAGATACAAAGATCCCCCAAAAATGTTCCCAGCGCATATCCCAACAAAATTCCTTCTAATTTCATATGAAAAAAATACACAAATATCGTTACAAATATTGCCATAAAGACAGTTGAAACACACATAGAAACAGAATACAAATCCAGTTTTCTAACCGCTCTGAGATACCCCCGCAAAAAAGTAGAAAATAACTCCGCAAATAAATAAAAAGAAAAAATAATGTAAATCCTGTTTCCAACTTTATTTCTGAAAAAGAATAACAAAAAAGTGATCACAAAATAACCAAATATCTGAAATACAAAAGCATTTGTTATATACACTTTCCTATGAATCCAGTCTTCATCATCTACTGCAAAGCGAAACACAGCCTCCTGTGTCGCCAACGTTATGACCGGAATGAGCAATGAAACATATGTGCATAATAAATCAAATTCTCCATATTCTTCTGTCGTTAGCCACTTACTAAAAAAAGGAATTACTAAAAACTGTAATCCCTTATTCAGAAAGGTACCTGCTGTAAGCAAAAACGTATTCTTTTTTAAAGAATCCTTTTGAGTCATAAAAATATCCTTCTCTACCTCTTTTTATACGTTAGATTCTAATTCATAAAGTTGCATCGTTTCATAAACGCGTGCATTCAAAGTATCCACATCAACGGTATTTTTCGAAAAAACTTTTGTCTTTTCATCAAAAATAGTGTCACAATGTACTTTGAAGACCTTTTCAGGATCTACAAGTTTTTCAGAGAAAAAAACTTTCTGCACAAGCGGATACTCGTATGCCGGTGAATTATAAGCATAAGAATAAGAAAATGCATGTTCAAATGTTATAAAATGATTTATGTTAGACGAATATGCTAAAACTTTCCTCATTTTTTTATTCTGAAACAAATCCAAGTCCGGGTATAATAATTTGAGTTGTGCAAATGCATAAACACTAAATAAGTGATATGCACGTTCGTATTCTACCCAGTTTCTCTTCTTCCACGGAAAATCTTTACCGGTAACCTGAAAAATCATTTTTCTGACAAGATGCTTTACATCCCGAAAAACATCTCCGCTGCTCTTTATAAAATGACAAATCAGGCCATTGCGATAAGACAGAAACTGTTTGTCCATAAATTTCAGGAAGTCTGATACTTCAAACTCAATTTCATCACATTGCTCTTTTTTACATAGTTTAGCGCCTGCCATGGCAAACCAAAGATTATGGTTAAACGCAACATCTACTCCCAATTCTTTTCCTTCTCCGTTGACAGCAATCCAAATATGCTTCTTCTTATCATATTGCTGCGACAGAAAAATCTTCTCTGCAATTCGCAGCGGCTCTACATCATCCAACAGATCCGACGCATAGAGCAACGCTTCAATAACCCACGCCAACCCTATTATATTAAACTCGTCTTCCAGATAACGAACCGCATAGTTATCCTTTTTTACTGCATCTACAAGATACTTTGTAAACCTCCCGACAATCCTTCTATATTCCATGTCCCCGGTAAACTTATACATAATGGAAAAAGAAATGATCCAGTGTGCCGTGTTACGCGTTGGCAACTGTACCATCTTATATGGCCCATTGCATCCTGCATCTGCATGATCTGAATTTCTGTACTTTTCTTTATAAATATTTACAATTTCAAATACTATCTGCTTAAAATCATTCATACCATGCCTTTCAAATCTTGTTTACGATAACTACTTTTTCATCAAAAATTTTGCACTGAGCCACTTTATCCAACATTTGCAGGAAAAGGGATTCCTGCGTAGCGAATTCCATAATGCTTCCGATGACTTTTCACCTAATTTCATTTGATACGATCCTAATAAATAATAATTGAAATAGTTTAATTTCGGGTACCTCTTATAGTCGTTGGCATATTTTTCCATAATATGATTTATTCCCTCAATTCCCTTTTGAGGATCATTGCCTATACTATCCAGGCTCATATTCTGTTCGACAAGAATTTCCTTCAAATATACAACCTTATATCCTTTTACCAGTCTTATCATTAAATCCCAATCCTGAAAACGAGGCAGTTTCTCATCAAATACGATCTCCCGTAACACAGATCTTCTGATCAGCAATGTCTGTGTACTGGCAAAATTACGTGTAAGGATTCTCCTTATAGTAACCTTACGCTGCGTGAAAAAAGACCCGGGGAACTTTATACCTTTAGCCTTTTCATATCTTTTGGAATACATCTGGCAAAATACTCCATCCGCATTCTTTTCTTCTATACAGGCCAGTTCTTTTTCCAGCTTGTCCTCATACCAAATATCATCGCTGTCCTGAAAAGCAATATAATCCCCTCTTGCTTTTAAGATACCTATATTTCTCGCATGACACGCACCGGCATTTTGATCGAGACGCACATATACCACTCTTTCATCAGAAATCCTCCTCACCATTTCCCCGGTATTATCTGTGGAACCATCGTCCACAATAATACATTCCAGAAACTGATAGGTCTGATTCAGAACACTCTCGATTGCCCGGCCTAAAGAGTTTGCCCGGTTATAGGTAGGTATAATTACACTGACTAGATCATTTTGCATTATCATTCGCCTGCTTAAATTTGTTTTTTCGTCTTGCTTCCTCTTCAAAAACACATATATTACGATAAAGCTTGTCTCATTTTCTCTTACATGTTCTGATATAATACTGCTTCATCCTGTTTTCATACCTTTTAAGAACCATATAAATCGGGGCAGGTAACGTTTTAAGTGCTAAAATACACATTTTTTGCCACCGGGATATTTTTTGTTCTTTTTTTTCAAAAGAAAAGCCGCTTCGGGATAAATAATCGTCCCATTTTCCGACCAACGGATCATAACTGTTTAAGAACCATGGCCTGATCAATGTGCTGCTCGCAAAATGAACAATGTATGGATCTTCCTTCGCTTCCTTCATTTCCGAAAGGGAGTAATAATTTTGATCATTCTTCTCAATCATATACCGCATTTTTCGCGGTTCATATATTCTGTTTTGGGCTAGCACATTATACTTTAAAGGAAGTTTATATATTTTTTTGTATAAAGTAAAATTGATCATTTCCTGATCACTTCCCGTCGTTGTCTGATTTAAGTTGTACTTGTTCAGGTCGTCGATCATTGCGTGCAACACATCATTTTTGCGCCAATATTCAGCATTTACAAGCAATATTCCCGCATTAAAATACAAGTCCTGAATCGTTCTTCCAAGCGCCAGATTACATCTGGCAGATATACCATCACACACTGCCCCTGCTGCATATCTTTCAATATTCCTGTCATAAAGTTCTTCTATATTATGAAAAATCAGCGTATCACAATCTATGTATAAAAATTTATCGATCTCCTTCAATTTCTCACTTGCAGCCAATCTGACATAAGAAGAATAGCTGCCGCTGACTTTGGGAACATTCATTTTCTTAAAGGCATCCACTATTGGAGCGGCCTGTATCACTTCTATCTCTCGTCCATACTTATTCACAAGTCCGGTCATCTTCTCTTCATAGATTCCCAGACGATCTGCGAACAGAAATATCCTGATCTGTCCACATTCCCGATTATTCTCAAGAAGGGATGTTATGCTTGCTGCACAAACCGGTGCATAATTTTTATCTGTTGCATACATGATATTCATGATCGATCCTCACCAAAATTGCAAACTGTTTTTTGCTCTTCATTTCCATCCTGCATCACTCCTCTACTAATAATCGTATAGAAAAAACTGAAAGCAAAAGACATTGTATAGATTATTAAAGTATCAAGTGTATACATATGTAATAAATAGATAAGTACCAGGCATATTCCAAAAACATATATTTCATTGTGGTTATCAAAAAAGGCTCGAATATACTGAATGAGCAGGTTGGCCAGATACACCAGAAACATTCCCAGTCCCAGAAGACCATACGTACAAAGCATAGAAACATAGGTATTCTCAATGTAGTGGTATTCTCCCCCGATACAGAATCCATACATGCCACGCCCAAACAGCCACTGCGCATTTGTCTGCAGTGTGTTTAAAGCAAACATCCAGTTTGCTTTTCTGCTTTCCATAGACGCATCTTTTCCACCCTGCAGGATACTGAAGATCTTGCGCCTGTACATTTCAATCTGATCATCAAAGATCAACATCAGCTGTCTGTGAAAGACCACAAGCAAACCCACAACAATCAATACTGCGATAAGATTCTTTCCCGGAATTCTTTTCTTACTGATTAAAAAATAAATTCCATAAACAATAAAGCAGGCAGCTAATGCAACAATGCCTGTATTCGTTGTCGAAAGCACAATTCCTGTGATCAAATATAATACTTTAAAAACAGAGCCGCTCCTGCAAAGAAGCAGGTATACACAGGAAAATAACATTGGCAATACCACAATCGGCGGCTGTCCTACAGAGAGCCTCCCACCATAAAAACCTGCCGTCACATTTCCATTGCTCAACCCCACATAGCAGATCGGATTGGGGATATAGTAACCAATGATATTGACAACAAAGATGACCATGCTCCCGTATAGATACAGATTAAGCGCCCGCCCGATACTTAAACAGAACAGGCTGTCCCAATTATGAAAAATAGTGATCAGCATAAATAATTCCAGATACTTTATGATCCCGATCACAATCTTTACCGGAGAATATCCGCCTGAATAAAAAATACCCGCAAAGCCCCATAAGAACCAAAAAACACATTGAATGACAATCATTTTTTGCGGTAAAAACCGGATCTTTTTCCGATTCAACACATAGAGCAGGAAAATCGCAATATCCTTCGAATAGCCGATCCATTCCGGCAGCGGTGTATAGTTTCTCGCGGCATCGAACAGACCAAAGAAAAGCAGAACATAAAATAAAATGTCATTTATGTAGTCCCGTCTGATTGCTTTTATTTTTTGCCACATCTTCCTTTTTCCTCATTTATCACAGGCCATACTTCTTCAGGAGATCATACAATTCCCGCGCTGACCGCTCCCAACTGTACTTGGACAAAACTCCCTCGTAGCATTCGCTCTTATCGATACCATCCAACATCTTCAGATCCAGATCATACTCATAAGGATTCACATAGACAGCTGCATCCTCGCAGATCTCCGGCAAGCTGGCGGCCCGTGCACAGACTACCTTTGTCCCCACACTAAATGCTTCAAGCGGCGGAATCCCAAATCCTTCAAAAGTAGAAGGAAACAGGAATGCCTTACAATTCCGCATAAGGCTTTTCGCCCTTTCATCGCTGATATAGCCTAAGAAGAGCAGATTGGGAATCCGATCAAACTCCGGCTTGTTCTTTACATTCCTCACATCACTTCCGGCAACGACAAAATATTCTCCCCTGTGCCGCTTTGCAGTCTCCACTACCCATTTAAAGTTCTTGCGTTCCTCCAGACTTCCGAGCGAGAAGAAATAGTTCCCCTTCTTAAGCACAGGAATCTCCTCGAAGATGCTGTCATCCTCCCCTATTCTTTCGTAATGCTGCCAACCGTTTGCGATCACGGTGATCCGCCGCGGGTTTACATTATAAATCTGGGAAATCTGCTTTTTTGAAAAATTACTTACCGTTATCACAGGAACTCCGCTGCGGGCTATGACCCAGTAGTTTAACCTGTGCCAATACTGTGACAGCCTGCCGTATAGATTTCTATACTGTTTCTGCAATACCTTGTAGGCAATATCATGAACAACCGTAATGCCAGGCTTAAAGAGAGGCGTTACATTGCAGAATCCGATGCTGATTGCCCTGTTTTGGATCAAATAAGCAAGCAGGCAGATCTGCGTCCACAACGGTCCCTTTACCCTTCCATAGTGAACCACCCTGATATTCCGGAATCTACCTGACAGATCCACATTTTCCGGCACTATGATCTCAAACTCATTCCGGCTGATCAGCTTGTCAAATTCCCGCAGTATTTCATCCGTATACCGATACATGCCATTTATCCTGCCGGCATAGACCTGTCCGTCAAATACGATCTTCCTGTGTGCCATCCTCATTCTCCTGCCCTCTGTAATAAGGTGTCTCATAGAATCTGCTATCCAGAATATGAATAAAGCATCCTTCCTTCCCGGTTCTCCTGATCCCCCAGAAGACGGAAACCGCCAGATTCGGAAATATCCTGGCAAGAATCCGGCTCACCTGCCGCGGAAACGGATAAAAATTGCTTCCGGCAAAATATTCTGCCTTAAAATACCCGTCTGTCTCGATAAACTTTACGAAATCTTTCCTCGTAAAGCCTCTCACATGCGGTCCCAGAGCCCTGATCGACGTGGGCTGTCTTCCGATAAGCAGCGCAATCCGGTTATGTAAGGACGCCAGATTCGGAACGCCCACAATGCATCCGCCGCCTCGTTTTAATACTCTGGAAACTTCGCCAAAGATCCAGAAAATCTCCTTGGTATGTTCCAGGATCTGGTTCATAATGATAAAATCCATACTCTCATCCTGAAAGGGAAACCGGTCCCTTTCAATATTAAAGCATCTGACCCTGATCCCCTGCCTCCTTAGTCGTTCCACATTAGGTGCATAGCTTTCCAGAGCCCACAGCTCGATTCCGGTCTTACCCCCCCCCACCAGTTTTTTCCTGCAGTTTATCAGGTCTACACCGGTGCCTGCCCCCAGATCCAGAATCCTGATACTTTCACCTTCCGCAAAATCCTCCGCACACTTTTCACAGTAACCGGTAATGATTTCCCGCCCATAATTCAAGTACTCCGTGCCCTTCTTCATTCTATAGAAAACATTCATCCCGGCACCTTCTTTCTATCTCCTCCTGCATCCGTTCCCTGAAGGTCTGGAATGAAAACCGCTCCGCATTCTCTCTGCACGCATCCTTATCGATCTGAATTGCCTGCAATCTTTTGATTCCCTCCACAAGACTGTCCACCGTCTGCTCTGTGAAAAATACGCCAGTCTTTCCGTCTATTACCGTCTCAAGCGCTCCCCCTTTTCCGTAGGCTATGACCGGTCTTCCGCAAGCCTGCGCCTCGAGCGGTGTCATGCCGAAGTCTTCTTCTCCCGGAAAAATAAATGCCTTACATCTGCGGTAATGGTCTCTGATCACACTGTCAGGCTGTCTTCCCAGGATCTGCACCGTCTTCCCCGCCATCTTCTTCAAATCCTCATATTCTGCTCCCTGCCCGATCACAACAAGCGGCAGCTGCAGTTTATTACAGACCCTTACCGCCAGATCGATCCTTTTGTATTTCACCAGGCGGGAAATGCACAGATAGAAATCCCCGTCTTCTTTTCCGGGCGTAAAATAAGCCGTATCGATCGGCGGATATATGACCGTCGCTTTTCTTCTGTAATGCTTCCAGATACGGTTCGCCACATTCTGTGAATTTGCGATAAAGTAATCCACTCTGTTGGCAGATATCACATCCCATATTCTGATATAATCCATGATCAGGCCTATGATCCTTCGTTTCACCGGCCTCATGTCTTCCGTATATTCCCCGAAAAATTCCCACGCATAACGCATTGGCGTATGGCAGTAACAGAAATGCAGCGCTCCCGGTCTGGTGATCACACCTTTCGCGCAGCAGGAACTGCTGCTTAACACGATGTCATATTCATTCATATCAAAATTTTCAAAAGCAGCAGGCATTAACGGCAGGAACTTCTGATGATTGTCTTTCTTCTGGTTCAGAAATTTCTGCAGAAAAGAAGCTTTGACATCTGCCGCCCGCAGTCTGGGCGTCAGGCTTTTCTCCAAATAACAGCAAGTATACACGGGGGATTGTGGCATAATATCCAGAAAGGCTTCCGCAACCTTATCTCCACCGCCCATATTGCAAAACCAGTCATGCACAATCGCCGTCCTGTACCTTTTTCCACCTATTTCAATCATGATCGTCTCTCCTGTCACTCATCTCTTGTGCTTTTGAAAGTTCCCGTAAAGGAATAATCTTTCTTTTATCAGGGAATGCTGTTTTCGTAAAATACCGGATTTTACGAAATGAGCAAAAAAGGCGCACAGACAGTGGATTCTGCCATGCTGTGACGATCTTTTTGACGGTTATAGAGCCCGGATCACTTTCCTATGAGAGAATCATACTGCTGCATCAGCAGCCTTTTTTGCTGTATCGAGGAATGTACATATAAGCTGAGCGTCAGCTGTATGCTGCTGTGCCCCAAAATCTCACTTAAACTTTTTACGTCTAATCCCATGGATACACACCGGCTGGCAAAGACATGACGAAGCATATGGAAATTAAAGTATTCAATCTGACAGCGCTTGAGAATGCTTCTGAACCGATACTGGATCGTCCTCGGTTCTGCCCAGGCCGCTTTGACACCGCTGATCACATAAGCATCCTCTTCTTTCCGATGCTCCCGTAACGGCGTAAGCAGACATAGAGGAAGCGGGATGATCCTGACAGAATCCGATGATTTTGGCTTCTGTTCAATCACCTGCGTCACGACTTCCTTTCTGTCCGCTTCATCTTCTACGTACACTCGCAGAATATTTCTTCTGATATACAGAACGCCTTCCTCGAGATCAATATCTCTCCATGTCAATGCGCTCAACTCGCCTATACGGATTCCCGTATGAAGCGCTAGTAAGATTCCAATGCATGTATCCTGGTCAGTATTGGCATATAGATACTTCTCTAAAGTCATCAGCGAAGATTCGTTTGGCAAAAGAACATGGCACACCTGTTCTTTTGCGACCGGGTTCATCGGTATCGCCAAACTGTCTCCATAGTGTCTGCTCATATAATATAAGATCCTGCGTACCATGGAACAGATCTGAAACATGTAATTTCTGGAAAGAGGCGTTTTACCCTGCTCCCGATTTATCTTTTCCGCAAACTCATACAGCGTCTGATTGGTAATCTCATCGATCGGCATATTTCCCAAACAGGGAATGATATACTTCTGAAGCATTCGCTTATAGGCAGAGCAGGTTCCGGCTTTCCAATATACGGACTGCGACCGTATCCATATCTCGGCCGCTTCCGACAAGGTATGTGTATTCCAATCCTTAAAGTCTGCCTTCTGTCTGATCCGGCACATCTTGTCCTTCACCTCACGGTAGCTTTTTCCATATACGGACCTATAAGTTCTTTTCTTCGAAGCAGAACGGCTCCAGATCCTTCCCTCCCATCTTCCGTCTTTTCTCCTGTAAATGTTTTCTCCTCTTTTCGGCATTTCGTAACTCCTTTCCTGACAAAATTTTTGACGGTCATAAACCTGTCTTTTACAGATAGAAACCTTCTCCTTAACCATATAGAAGTCCCTCAGTCTTAGGAATTTAGTTTTATAACGGTTGCTTTTTTCATGGAAATATGGTAAACTTCTAAATTAGGACATGTTTGCAGGCGATGAATTGTCCAATTTATACATAGCCGGCAGATTCTATAAGACGATATCACTTTCGTAAAATCCGGTATTTTACGAAAATAGTTTGGTAAATTTTTCGACAATAAAGCAAAGAAAAAGTGTTAGATCAACAGGCTTTCCATCCGCTGACCTAACACTTTTATATGATCCAAGACTCATTCGTAGAGATAAACACTGCAATATTTTTCCTGAAACACACACCGCCCCTTGGAAATTCTCCCGTTGCTGTTCAGGATTCTGTTCTTCTGCTCCTCTTCATCTGCTCCTTCCGCCACATACACCACCACTGACTCCGCATTCTCTATCCGCTCATCCGTAATCTGCTCTGCGCTGTCTGCGGCCGCAAAATAAACCGCCGGATAGACAAACAGTTCATCCGCCACGTCCCAGATACACCATTCCGCTCCCGGCTCATACAGATAGACCACCGGTATATTCTCCCGCTCCCTCTCCCTCGCGAATTGAAGCTGCTCCTGATCCTCCGGGTAAAGGAATACGACTCTGCCGGCCATAAGTCCGGTCACGTCAATGAGAAGACAGATCGCAGCCGCTATCACAAAACCATATCTTTCAAGCCAAACCCGCTTCCACAAACCGCCCGTCTTCCGGATCGCCTGCATAAGCAGCAGTACGATCATGCCATAGACCGGCAGCTGATATCGGTTGGATGTATCTCCCAACAAAAGTGCTGTCTTAGACACCGTCAGAAAATACCCTGCCACGGCAAAAAGCAAAATCCCATATGCCGGGCCATTCTGAAGCTTCCGCAGCCGCCTTCTGCTATATGCAGTCACCGCCAGCAGCACAAGCAGCAGCAGAAATACCGGCAGCATTTTTGCGAAAACATATTCATCCAGCAATTCGAGGAAGAATACAAGCCTCTCCAGCGTATTGGACAGATCCAGGAAATTCTCCGTGGCCTGCGCCCCTCTCTGTCCCCGAAACATCTGTCCCAAGCAGGACGGATATGTCAGATACGCCAATAGAAATGCTATCCCCTGACTCACACCGTACCGCAGGCAGTTCCGGATCTTTCTTTCCCTCCATAACATCCACACACCGAACGCCGCTGCCAGATAAAACAGAAAAATAAAATAATAGTACTGTGTCAAAAATCCCAGATAGGTTACCGCTGCCATCGGCGCCAGACAACGCAGCATCGGCAGTTTCGCCCACTTTCCCGTGAGCATATGCTCCGTCGCCCGCACATGCAGGATCGCACACAGCAGAACGAAAGTAGTAAGCATCTCATACATCCTGATAAAGACCACGCCGCTCATGGCTGCAGGAGACAATCCGTAGAAAACTGTCACAAGCAGCGTCATCCGCGCGTCCCGGCCGCTCACCCGGTATGCCAGATAGGCAAGCAATATGATATTAATCCCCCACAACGCCAGATTCACCGACAATCCAATCCATTTCGAGAACACGCCCGGCGCCAGTGACGCTACGGTATGGAACACCCAGTAATACAGCGGCGGATGCACATCCCAGGACTGCACCTGCTTCACCAGTCCGTACCGGAATCCCTGTCCCGGCAACACTACAAACTCATTCCGGTAGGTATCCCTCTCCATCCACTGCCCGTTCTCCACGTAAAATCCATTGGTGCGCGCCGTAGAATAATAAGTATAATACTCATCCTCATGAAAGCCCTGTTTCTGTATACAGAAATAGAAGGCGGCTGCCATTTGCACCGCCCATATCATCAGAAATAGAACAAGATATTTTCTTTTGATTCGTTTCCCCTGCTCAAGCCACTCTCTCATTTCGGCTCCCCATTCTTATCCATGCATGTACCTGCCGCACCAGTTTCGGCGCTGAGGTCAGAAGCAGCAGATATCCTTTATTTTTCCCTGTCAGATACGGATTTGTGACCGTATCTTTCACGTGCCGCCTCAAATAGCGCTTCACATGCCGGTAGAAATCATTCTCTCTCTTCATCTGCGAAATCGGCACATGAAGAAGATAATCCAGCCTCTGGTACAGATTAAAGCGTACCGCGTATACATGCAGATTTGGATAAGCCCTGTCCACAAGCTCCTGCATCCGGTCCGCATTGACCACAATATCGATAAAAACCCGTGAAAAGCTGTCCTTCGTCTTCCTGCGGGTCGTACTCTGCTGCCGGCATACCACATGATAGCACTGTTCGGGCAGGATCGTGATCCCCCGGGTCTCCTGCAGCATTTCCACCAGAAGTCTGAAATCTTCGTTCAGCATCCCTTCCGGAAAGCGGTGTTTCCTGAACATTTCCCTCCTGACCAGCTTGGTACAAAACGAGCAGTCCCCCCTGTGCAGCAAAAGCTCCCGCAGAAAGTCTTCCGCCTCACAAAACCGTGCCTGTTTTGGCGGGATACATACATCCGGCAGACGCCGTCCCTCTTCATCCACTTCATCCCGGGATATCTGTACGATATCCCCCGGCCGCTCATGCATGGCATCCATCATCAGCGCATACATCTCCGGCTCGATGTGATCGTCACTGTCCACAAACCCCAGATACGCCCCCGATGCCAGTCCGATTCCCATATTCCGCGCCGAAGAAGCGCCACCATTCTCCTTATGGTAAACACGGATACGCGCATCCTCTGCGGCCAGCCGCTCGCACAATTCTCCTGTACCGTCCGTAGAGCCGTCGTCGATCAGCAAAATCTCCAGTTCTCCATAGGTCTGCGCACAGACCGACCTCACGCATCGCTCCAGACAGTCTGTCGAATTATATACCGGTATGATCACGCTGATCTTTTCAGTCATACTTTTAACCATTCCTTCCCAAGGCACAAACAAGTTGTGAAAGTACTGTCGGATTCTTTCACTCTTACCGCCATGCCGAAGCGATTGCCCCCTATTATCTCGGCCGCACCACCGGCGCCGCACTAAGCGGTCCCTCCGCCGCCGGCACGATCTCCCCGCGCATCAGCCTTTCCTCAAACCGCAGAAGCTCCTTCGCCGCACATTCCGCATTCCACAGATCCCGGATCGTCTCGTAAGCCGCACGCCCCATACCTTTGCGCACCTCCCAGTTTTCGAACAGATCAAGCACCAATGCCTCCAGCTTCTCGTACTTACCCTTCGAATAGAGCAGCCCGTTTTCCCCATGCCGGATCAGATAAGGCGCTGCCCCCACCTGTTCGTTGACCACTTCCACACAGCCGCTGTTCATCCCCTCATTGACCACGGCCCCCCAGCCTTCCAGATGGTTACTGGTAAAAAGGTGAATGTGGCATTGCTCCATCACATCCCGCACCCGTTCCGGCCCGGTATACCCATAAAACCGGAAGTACTCCGTCAGCCCTGCTGCCTCCACATCCCGCCTGATCTGCGGCTCCAACTCCCCGTCTCCCAGCATATGCACGAAAAACGGATATCCTTTCGCATACAGCGACTGCGCCAGCCGCACCACATATTCCGGATGTTTCAGCGGAATGAACCGTCCTGCCCACACGATATGCAGCCTGCCGTCCTCTATCTTCATCTGTTCAAACTGCTCCTCACTGTAAATCCGCAGCTTTGTAAAGTACCCCCACCGGAACAGCTTGCCCGGATATGCCCCGATCAGATGAAAATCGGACGCTGCATATGCCCCGGCACACAGCATGCACACATTTTCTTTTCGATACTTAATATGTTCACGATATTTCGCCATAAGTCCACGCGGTGAGACTGCCTTCCACTGCCCTTCCCGGTACAGCCGCTCACTCACACGCATCGTCGCCTTGCCGGACGCAAGTCTGGACGCTACGATATCCTCTCTCTGTGTCCAGCCAAACAATACCACATCGCTTTCCGCGATCCTCTTGCGGCACTCATATTCTTCCTCATACAGGCACCGAACATAGGGCAGCGCATACACATCCACGCCCCACCCCATAGCGATCCGCTCCGCCTCCATGGGCATGGTCTGGATAAAAGTAAAATTCTCTCCCATCTGCCTGTAAAGCGCCTCACACAGCGGTATCTGGTGATGATTGATATAGTTGGATACAAAGGTAAAGGTAAAAGTCATGAGAACATCTCCCGGTAAATACGAATCAACCGATAATAATTCTGCTCTGCATCATGATTGACCCGCGCATGTTTTCTGGCATTGTCGGAGAAACGTTCCACGATCGCTTCCTTGGTAAAAGTCTCAATGATCCTGTCCGCCAAAGCTTCCACATCGCCTGCAGGATACAGCATACCGTCTCCGCCGTCTGTCAGCAGATTATGTACGCCGCCCACATCTGCCGCGACACAGGGCACCCCCAGAAGCATGGCTTCTCCCAACGAATTGGGTGAGTTCTCCAGGGCCGAAGGCAGCACGAAAAGATGACTTCGCAGGAACTGCGCCTTCATATCCTCCGCCGATAATCTGCCAAGCATCGTCACCCGCTCGCTTAAGCGCTTCTCCTTGATCAGTTTTCTTAAATACTTGCCATAGGCCGATAATTTCAATCTCTCCTGCCATGTCTGCGTGTCGATGATATTACTTCCCGCTACATAAACATGCGTCTCCGGAAACTGTTCCAATACCTTCGGCAATGCCTGCAGAAGATAGTGGAAGCCCTTAAGCGGATAATCCCCCTGACTTAAAAAGATACTATATGGCTCACATGTCGTTCGCTTCCATCTGTCACGATAGAAAATGCCCCGCAATGTCTCATTCAGATAGTGGTATTCTGCCTCAGGGTTGATCTTGGCCGTCTGGGCCCGGTCAAAATCCGTCCTGCCTGCGATATGACCGGTCATACGCAGGGCCTCTTTCTCATGCTCGCCGCGCTTCTTGAATTTCTTCTGCTGCTGCCTGAGACTGTCCTGTCTGATCCTGTCCCGCAATGTGACCTGACGCTGTACCTTAACCGGCAGATCGGCCATGTACTCCTCCGCGATGCAGCTGCACAACCCCTGCACACTGATCAATGTTCTCTCGGGATGCCCGAACACTTTA
The DNA here is from genome assembly GCA_947564645.1 of uncultured Lachnospiraceae bacterium. Classification (GTDB taxonomy): domain Bacteria; phylum Bacillota; class Clostridia; order Lachnospirales; family Lachnospiraceae; genus UBA3282. The sequence continues at coordinate 14,873 of CANOCU010000041.1, read as the reverse complement.
ACACTTGCCAGCGCATGTGGAAATTCCGTCCCGAATACATGCAGGATGTCCGGTTCAAAATCCTGCAGGATCTCCTGAAATCGTGTCTCCAATCCGGTGTCGTAAACTTCCGGCGTATCCAGATTCTCCAGAAACCCGTAGCACCGGCAGGACATGCTCTCCCCCAGCTGCATATTCCGCTGCAGATTCCCCATGGATTCCTCTACCGGAAACGCAATCCCCAGTTCGATCCGATTCCTTCCTCTCTCCAGAGCCACCCTCTCCAAAAGACCGCTCAGCCATCCCTCTCTGTTGCTGTGGGAAACTCCCAACTGTCTGGCGATCGTAGGAATCATAATATTACATATCCACAATACCTTCATGCTTTCCCCTTTTCCGAGCCTCTCACCGCCCTGTACAACTTCTTCTTCAGTGACTGATATATCCCCGCTGTAGCCGGATTCTCCGCAATCCACGTCCGCAGTGGCGCCAATGTAAGCAGCATGATCGTCCGATACCAAAGTACCTTGCCTGCGGGCATATAGTTTGATACGATCTCCCTGTGTTCCCGTTTCGATCTTTTCCTGTTGGCCCCTGTCTCGGAAAACCCGCCGCCTTCATAGAATGCCACCGTGACAGCCATATATACCGGCATGGCGCCGCCTCTGTAATAACACCACAGAAAGTGCTCGTAGTCCGCCCGTACCCTGTATCTGGTGTCGAATGCCCTCCTCCTGAGCAGATCCGCTGCATAGAAGCAGGCCTGATGACACGGCAGATTGCGATAACATGCAAAATCGTCGATCATGGGATTGGACTGCACCATGCTTCCCGTCAGCTGCTCGCATATATTGCCATAGAAAATACAGGGAGCCTTCTCTTTCCTTCGTTTCTCAATCTCCTGCCGCACTCCGGACAATACCTGCCGGTCACAGAACCGGTCCCCGCAGTTTAAGAAATAGATATAATCGCCGCCCGCATACTTCACGGCCTGATTCATACCGTCATAGATGCCCAGGTCCTTCTCACCCCGCACTACCTTAATCCGGCTATCATGTGTGCTATCCTTTTCGAGCTGCTCCAGAACCCTTATCGTAACTGCATCCGAAGAGATCCCGTCTTTCACGATGATCTCATAATCCTGCTCCGTCTGCAGACGAATACTCTCCACCGTCTCCCGCAGCTTCTTTCCCGCATTCAAACAGACTACAATGATACTGAAAATCATACAATATCCTCTCCTCTGCACGCTATGCCGCCGCTCTCCTGTATCGTAACTCCCTGCGCTTAATTCACATCCGACAAAATATTGACCATATCATGAAAGAAAAAGGTCCGATACGGCAGGATCAACATTCCGTCCTGACCGGCTCTGCTCATATAGACTGCAAAATACAGAACTGCTGCCGTCAATATCCCCATACGAAACAGTCTGCGCCATTTCCGGTCTTCTATCCGTCTAAGCAGAAACGGCAGATAGAAAATATGGCTGACCGTCAGATAATAACCGATGCGGGATATGATCGGCAGAAAGGAGCAGAATACATATAACACAAGCGCACCAAGATTCAGATAAAAGTAAAAATGTTCCGCGTTCTTCCTCTCATCCGTCATCGCTTTTGTTTCATCCTGCCCGCGTTTCCCGGCAAAATATACGATTCCTGCAAACAAAAGCACAGCCAGGCATCGCAAAATATTAATATAACTCGTACCGCCTTCCAGATACTCCGTGTCCTCATAGGTCGGATACAACAGGATCACCAGTCTCAGATAGAAATCCTGGCAGAATAAGAAGGTCGTACAGAACAGCCCGCCCAGGACAAGCTGCCACCTTTTCCATGGTAAAACCGCCAGAATATAAAGCGGTATCACGACCAGCAGCGATTTATGGAACGTCGAGCCAAGCAGGATCAATACCACAAACCTTCCCCATTGCCTGCGCAAGACAAATTTCATGGAATACAATGCAAGCGCCAGCGCCAGATAATAGCGGACCGTGCTGAAAGTCTGGAAATAATAACCAAGCGCCATAAAAAGAAAGAAGGTTAAGGGAAAATCCTCACTCTGCTCATACATCGCATGCAGGAAAGTACCGACCGTGGCAAACGCATAGACCGCAAACACCAACAGATAATTCTCATATCCTGACAGTCCATAGATAAACTTCACCAGCAGATTAAACCCGATCTCCGTAGGCACATAGGCATTACAGTTGACAAGGTGCATAAATTCCACATATTTGGCATAATCGTTGCCCACATTCAGCCGACAGGCAGACAAGGCGAACAGAATCAGGAAAACCGCAAACAAACAGACGCGATTGCACATCTGCTGCCTTGTTCTTCTATATGGCTGCGTCACCGGTCTGCAGTTCACCATACCGGCAAGCAGCGCCGTTACTGCTGCCACCGTAATATATAAGATCATCTGTCGCCGTTGTCCTTTCACCTTCTCTAACGCGATGCTGCATCATACGATCCGACGCCGCGCTTCCAGCACGCCGCACTTCATCCAGCGATATGCCTGTCTGACCGGAACCTTGCTGCACATCTCCTGCCTGTGCACCCACAGGAAACGGAAAGACAGTGGCAGCGCCATCCTGCCGTACAGATAGTGGTAAAGCACTCCCCTGTCCCGGAAAAACTTCTCATGATAACCGCTGAACCAGGTAGATTCCCGCTCTTTCTCTTCTCCGATGCATACCGTATGTGAGTAGATCCTTAACCCCGCTTTCAGACAGTCACGCAGAAACAGGCTGTCCTCCCCATTGCTGTATCTGGCGCCTCCGCCAAAAAGCAGCGAATAGTGCACGTTTGCCCGCATCAGTGCCTCATGCCTGGCCGTAATACTGTATGCCGGATACCTTCCGTAATTCCGGTAATTGATCCGGTGGATATCCTCGTTCCAGTAAGTGCGTCTGGCAGGCGCAACTTTCACATTGACCAGGATCATGTCCGCATCAGGCAGTTCCTCATAGATCCGGCTGATCTTCTCACGATAACCCGCATACAGCACGATATCTTCATCTGCAAAAGCACAGATATCCGCATCCGCATGCAGAAGCGCCGTATTACGGCTTAAGCCCACGCCTCTCTCCGCCATGGAAAATACCTGTATCCTGTGACCGGCCTTCTTAAACTCCTCATAGCCATACTGACCGCATTGATTAACGATAACGGCATCGCTGTCTATCTGCATCTTTTCCGCCAAAGCTGCGGCATCCTGATCCACAGCAGATACCAACAGCTGTATCCTCTTTCCCATTTCTCAACTTTCTCCCAACTATTACCCTGTCACATCAGCCTCGCAGGCCATAGTACCGGCCGAGAAATCGTCCGTCTGCCTCTTCAATGGCTAGTCCGGCAAGCGCACACTCCCTGATCGCAAACTGCTCTATTATATATCCCAGATAAACGGCATGTACCGCTCCATATGCCACGCTGATCACCACACCGTCCGCATCACACAGTTCCTGCCATTTCTCCTCTGATACCGCTTCCTTCTGCTTCAGGGACAATATGGCGACCCTGCCCTTCTTCTGCAGACAGGCCAGATTGGCCGCATAATCCTGCTCCAGCCGCCCTCCGGCGCCGCTATAACCGACAAATGGCGCATCCGTCACCTGTCTTAAATCCGACGCGGTCATGATACGGTCATCCAACACATAATAAAGCAGCATTCCGGTCAGGACAAACGCCGATGCCAATACCATTCCGATCAGTATTGCCTGCCTCCATCTCGCATCCGCCACGACCAGCTTTGCCTTCGCAGTCTGAATCACCCTGATCGATCTGAATTCCTTAGCAGTATTCCCCAGATCCGTCAACGACCGGCCGACCGCATCCGCAATACGGTCGCAGGTATCCGCCTCATGTGTCGTGACCGTGATCGTCAAGAGTCTCAAATCCGAAAGAATCTCCGCCTTTACCGCCGCCATGACCTCCTCACGCGCATAGTCCCCTGGCAGATAGCCCATCGTCACATCAAGGATCGGGTCCGTCGCCATCAGGTCATTCCACGTATACCCGTTATATGCCTGATAGACCTCGCCCGTCTCATCCGCTGCAAAATCCAGATAGATCTTTAACATCGCCTGATACTCCCGCTCTGATTCCGGCACGGTACGCACTGCCGCGTAGACCGCACCGCCAAGTATGGCGCCGGCTGCAGCCGCCAGCAGCACGATCCCTATCTTCCTCATAAAACAAAGCAGTAACTTCCTCATATCCATGCCTGCATCTGCATACCTGATCTCTCGCATAGACTGTATTTCCCCATTCTGTCCTGATATCGTGGCTTTCATCAACTATCCTTTTGCTTCCTGATCGCTGTAACCTGTGAGCTGTCTACCCCCTCCGTGCTCTCCGGCTTGATCAGAATCTTTAACGTGAGCAGCATCAGTTTCAGATCCAGCCACACGGAATATTGCTCAATATAAGTTAAGTCCAGTTTCAATTTATCATAAGGCGTCGTGTTATACTTGCCATACACCTGCGCATATCCCGCAAGTCCCGCCTTAACCTTCATACGAAAAGCAAACTCCGGCATATCCTCCAGATACTGGGCTATGATCTCCGGCCGCTCCGGCCTCGGCCCGATAAAGGACATATCGCCTCTGACAATATTGAAAAGCTGCGGCAGCTCGTCAATCCTGGTCGCGCGGATGAACTTGCCGATTGGCGTAATCCGGGAGTCATTCTTGGACGCCAGCCGCGCCACACCGTCCTTCTCCGCATCCACCCGCATACTTCTGAATTTCATGATATAGAATTCCCTCTGACCCATCGTGCACCGAACCTGTTTATAAAGGACCGGACCGCCGTCGTACAGCTTGATCGCAATCGCCGTGATCAGCATAAAGGGTGACGCGATCACCAGCAGAAGCACCGAACAGATCAGATCGATCATTCTTTTGGCGATCCGCTGCTCTATCTTCAGGGCATATTCTCTCGTCAGATAGATGGGCGTGTCAAACAGATGCAGCTGCGTTGCTCCCTTCACCAGGACATCTGATATCTTCGGCATCATATAAACTCTGATGGAGCGGCTGTAGCAGTATTTCAGAAGATGATTTCTCTCCGCAGAAGGGATATCCCACAGAACGATTGCCCCATAGTCCTTCCCGATCTCTCTCTTGACCTGATCGATCCCCTCCGAAATATTAATGCTGCTGCCGATCTTATACTTCTCCTTACGTGACTCGAATTTGGCCACGATATCATCGATCGGCCGTTCTCCATGCACCACCAGAATCTCCCGGGGCGCAAAGACCCTGAAATAACACGTATTGCATACAAACACCCAGACAATGGAAAATACCGTCTGGACAAACATAACCTTCGCGATGGGCCTTACCGGAACAACCCAGTTCGCCATCAGCGATATCTGAAAGTAAGAAATAACATTCGCAAACAACAGAGAAAAAAATTCCGAGATAAACACATCTACCGCTTTCAAATATCCTATCTTCAGCACACCATACGTACTGGCGAAGAAAAGCAGCAGTACGAAATAGATCAGCAGGATCAGCACATGCCCTTTAAAATAGAACTTGGCATGTCCATGATAGCGCAGATAAGGATAATACTCCTGAAACCAGTAGAATGCATATACACCCACATGAAACAGAAGTCCGATCAGAGACAGCTGCAATATGACCAGTCTTTTTAAAGATTCCATACGTTTCATACTTGCACCCCCATGTCATCTTTGACACAAATTCCCATGAAGAACCTCATTCGCATATCCATAATCCTCTACAACCGCCGCCTGGTTGCACGATATGCCCACATCACAAAGTACCGGAGGCTGGCAGGCACCGGCAGCTTCTCCCGCACGCGATACAGGTACCAGATGCGCCTGACCGCCGTCAGTTTATTGGAGGAAAGGGATTTTGCCGGCCTTCTGTAGATCGCAAGCACTTCATCCAGTCCGTAAGCGATATGTCCCTCTCTTAAGATCTGCCACCAGGTAGCCGTATCTTCACTCTCCACCTGCGGCATTCTGATCAGATCATCCGGAACCTTCGTCCTGTCAAGCAGAACGGTAGTCGTGAAGATCACCGTTCTCGATAATGCCTGTCTGTAAGTCAGCTGCGGCGGGACATGCACCACCCGCCCGGTGGGTTTTGCCTGTTCATCCCCAAACTCATAAGCCGAAAAGACAAATCCGGCCTGCTTCTTTCTCATAAAGTCCATTTCTTTCTGCAGCTTGTCCGGGTGCCACACATCATCCGCATCCATAAAGGCGATATATCTGCCCCCGGCTTCGGAAAGCCCGGTATTCCTGGCGCATGCCGCACCCTCATTGCGCGCTTTGCACAGCAGCGTGATCTTCTGTCCGTCAGAAGTCGTATACTCTTCGGCTAAGCGTAGTCCTTCCTGTCCTGTAAATACATTCCGGACAGTACAGTCCGACAAAAACGAGCGGATCACGGCCGCACTGTCATCCGGCGAGCAGTCTTCTATCAGCAGCAGTTCCCACTTTCGCCATGTCTGTGCCTGTACCATCTCAATGGCCTGTGTGATATAGTCCCTGGCCCGGTATACCGGCACGATAATACTGATCAGTTCTTTCATCAGATATCCTCTTTCACAAGATAGATCGGTCTCTTCTTGACTTCCATATAAGTCTTAGATAAGTATTGCCCTGCTATACCAAGACAAAACAATTGTATCCCGCCGACCAGGAGAATGATACATACCATCGACGGCCAGCCGGAAGTCGGATCTCCAAAGATCAGTGTTTTGACAATGATCACGATGATCATACAAAATGCCAATATACAAAACAACGCCCCGATCACAGCCGCTGCGGTAAGCGGCATCGTCGAGAATGCCGTAATCCCCTCCAGTGAATAGAGGAACAGTTTCCAGAAAGACCACTTGGTCTCTCCCTTCTTACGTTCAATGTTCTCATATTCCAGCCACTTGGTATCATAACCCACCCAGCCAAAGATCCCTTTCGTAAACCGGTTATATTCCGTCATGGCAAGAATGGCATCAACCACCTGTCTGGTCATCAGCCGGAAATCTCTCGCCCCGTCTACGATCTCCGTCCTGGATATTTTGTTCATGAGCCGGTAAAACATTCTGGCAAAGAAAGAGCGGATCGGCGGTTCTCCCTTCCTGGTGACACGTCTCGTCGCCACGGAATCATATCCTTCCTCTATATACCTGTACATTTCCGGCAAAAGCGACGGGGGGTCCTGCAGATCGGCATCCATCAATACTACCAGATCTCCCTTCGACTTCTGCAGTCCTGCATAGATAGCCGCCTCCTTGCCAAAGTTTCTGGAAAAAGAAAGCAAATGCACTCTCTCATCTTCGCTCCGCAGCTTCTTTACCTCAGCTGCCGTCTTATCCTTAGAACCGTCATCTACATAGATCACTTCCACATCTATCTGCTTTTCCCTGAAAAAAAGATCATTCTTAAATAATTCGTCATAAAAATCCCTGATGTTTTCTTCTTCATTATAACAGGGTACTATAACACTGAGCAAATTCATGAGCCATACCCTTCCTTTCCGTTCGAAAACACTTAAATCGTTTTCACACGAACCGTCATGAGTTCTTCTCACGCTATTTTAGCATAATTCCACAAAAAAAGGAAGAGACGTATCTCTTCCCTCACTTTTTCATATATCCCATGGCAACGCGCCATCCCTCTATGAAGCATCGTCATCCGCTAGATCAGCTCATACTCCAACCTGATATGATCCGCCACAGCCGCGATATATTCACTGTTCGTAGGTCTGCTATACTCTTCCGAATTATTATAGCCGAACAACTCCTCGAACAATATACCATTTCCTCTCTCCCATGACACCTCGATCGCATTGCGGATTGCCCGTTCGATCTTCTGATCCGTAGTCTTGTGCATCCTTGCAAGATCCGGATACAGCAGCTTGGTAACACTGCCTACCAACTCCATATCCCCTACGCACATTTCTACGGCACTTCTCAGATACTGATAACCTCTCAAATGCGCAGGAATACCCAGTTCCAACATGAAACCGGATATCGCCTGTTCCAGTTCCCGGCTGGTCACTGTACTATCCTCTATCATTTTACTTGCTCCTTTGCGAACTGAATTGAATTGTTAGTGTAGTTACTTGGTACATTTACATAATAACAAACAAAACACTCGCTGTAAATTGTAATTTATCGCCTACATCCTGGCTTTTTCTACATTTTCCCGGAACCATTCATAAGCCAGCCGCACCCCTTCCTCAAGTTCCACTTTGTGTCTCCAGCCCAGATCATGCAATTTGGTCACATCAGTCAGCTTGCGCGGGGTACCGTCCGGCATGTCCTTGTTCCAGACGATCCTCCCCTGATATCCAACGACCTTCCGTACGGTCTCTGCCAGTTCCCTGATCGTAATTTCCTTACCCGTACCGATATTTACATGCTGCTCTCCACTATAGTTTTCCAACAGGAAGACACAGGCATCCGCCATATCATCCACGTACAAAAACTCTCTGAGCGGCGTACCGGTTCCCCACAACTCGACACTCTCGCTTCCCTGCACCCTGGCTTCATGGAACTTGCGTATCATTGCCGGCATGACATGGGAGCCTTGAAGATCATAGTTGTCATGAGGTCCGTAAAGATTCGTAGGCATACAGCTGATGAAGTCATCCCCGTACTGTTTCTTAAAGAACCTGCACATCTCAAGTCCCGAGATCTTGGCGATGGCATATGCCTCATTGGTCTCCTCAAGGGGACCGGTCAAAAGCGCATCCTCCGGGATCGGCTGCGGAGCCATCTTGGGATAAATACAGGTACTGCCCAGAAACAGCAGCTTTTTAACATGATGATCATGGCAGCATTTGATCACATTACACTGAATCTGAAGGTTCTCATACGCAAAATCAGCCGGAGATGTATTATTGGCATTGATGCCGCCCACTTTGGCCGCAGCCAATACTACCACATCCGGCTTCTGTGCCTCAAAGAAATCCCGCACCGCCTGCTGGCTTGTCAGATCCAGCTCTCTGTGCGTTCTTCCTATGACATTGGTATACCCCTTCGCTTCCAGATTCCTGACAATCGCACTTCCTACCAGTCCTCTGTGACCGGCCACATAAATCTTATCTGTCTTGTTCATGATATGACTCTCCTCCATTTTTGTTAAACGCTTCCATTCCCTTATCACCGGACAGCGGCAAAACCGTCCTCCAGTGCTTCTCCCATAAACTCTATTTCCACCTTTACCGGCGCTGACGGGAAATCCTTATATCCCACCTGGTCCCCCTGCACCGGATAATAAAAGGTAATACCCTCTATCTCATAAGAACTCGTCTCATAGTTTTCATAATCTTTCTGCAGCAGCCAATAGCCCTTCTCCCCGGACGTTGCGATCTCCCCGCCAAGCGCCAGACATTTATAAACGCTCAGAAAGATCACGCCGGCCATACCGCACCATCTGGCCACCTTTATACAGGTATTTGGCAAATGCCCCGTGAGTCGGACGCCCCGCTCCCCGGGTTCCTTCAAACCCGGTTTCTCATTATCTGCAGCGAAGTATCTGACACCGTCCGCAGACAATACCGCGTCGTGGATCCCGCCCAGAATGACTGCAGGAGTCAAATACACATAGACACAGCCGTAACGGATCAACGGAGAAGTACACAGCCAGAACACAAAAGATCCGGCCACCGTGACCTGTACAAGCAGTATATCCCACCGTTTCCTCCATATTCCCAGAAACATTCCTGCCGCATAGACAGCCAGAATGCCTATGGCTGTAAGCGCCGCGATCACTAACAGCCGGTCGCTGCCCGCAAGCGAACGAAACCAGTCCGGCGCCCATTCCTTCATGGAAATATCATAGCGGGTAACATCCGAATACCCTCTGCCCCAAACCTGAATTTCCCTGGCATCATAATCCGCCACACCTTTGGGTATCTTCCACCTGACACGGAACAGATCGATCTGTGTGAAAGGATAGACAAGCCAGCCGGACAACAGCACGTTTCTGATCAGATAGGGCAGCGCCGTTATGATCCCCAGAAGCAGGTAGCCCCCGGTCTCCCTCCAGCGTCTCTCCCGAAGCAGCCGGTAAGCCGGATAGCACACAAGCAGCAGGATCAATGCAGCCGACAATTTGACCGTCATTAAGAATACACCCATAACACAGAGCATTGCATAGGGAAATATCTCCTCTGTACGCTCTTCCAACAGCTCCAGCCATCGAATCACAATATAAAAGGCCAGCAATACCATGAAATAGTCGGAAGCCGGCGAGATCATTTCATCAAAAATATTGACCAGATAATAGATTCCCATCACTCTTGCAAAATCACTCGTGTGCAGTCTACGCGCGCGCAGTGAATCCACTACTTCCAGACAGATCTTCGCCAACAGAAAAGCCAGCCAGCCGGCGACGGCATGATATGACTGGCCACCCAGAAACGCCATGCTGTAAAGTGCCGAAAGCGCAAAGGAGGAACTGTTATATGCCAGTCTGCAATGCAGATTGCCAAGTCCCTTCACCACACCGTACTCTTCCAGCCATCGGATACTCTGGGCATGATAAAGGCCCGTATCGTAATGGATCATGCCCCTCGAAGTCCCATAGGCAAACAGAAAAAAGAGGCATACGATGATCAGTATTCTTCCTCTTCTCTCCGCTCCACCGATCCCGCCCTTCCTAACGCTCTCGTACGCCCTTCGCAGCATACCGCCAAGCTCACGCCTGCCGCACCACAAAATACTGACGCAGACAGCCACAAGAAACAGGTTCGCCGCCATCGCGACCTTCCCCAGCAGACTGAACAGCTGTGCATACACGGTAGCTGCAGCCAGACCGCACAGAAGACAGGAATCCATATGCCTGATTTTATAAGGTATATACCGCGTCAGGATCCTCAGGATACCATATCCCAAAAGGTAAGTCGTGAAAAATAAATAAAGCCATATTAGCGTTACTGACAGCATAGCATATCAATACCTTTCTTCTGCCATCCTCTGTACCTGCACCCCGTGTCAGCCTCTGACACGGATGCTCTATGATTTCTCAGCCGTTCTTTCTATATTCCTCACAGCTTATGCCTGCAATCTCCTTCAAATCGGCATCCATCATCATCGCAACAAGCCCCTTAAAGTCTACATCCCGCTTCCAGCCCAGTTCTCTTTCCGCCTTCTCACAGTTACCCCAAAGGAACTCCACTTCCGCCGGCCTGTAGAACTCAGGGTTGACATCCACCAACAGTCTGCCTGTCTCCATATCATACCCTTTCTCATTGACACCCGTTCCTTCCCAGCGGATCGCGATGCCAAGCTCTCCGAAAGCTGCCTCCACAAACTCTCTCACCGTATGAGTCTCATTGGTCGCCAGCACATAATCATCCGCCCTATCCTGCTGAAGCATCAGCCACATTCCCCTGACATAATCCCCGGCAAATCCCCAGTCCCGCTTAGCGTTCATGTTCCCCAGAGACAGTTTCTCCTGCCTGCCGGCAATGATATTCGCGATCGCCAGCGTAATCTTGCGCGTAACAAAATTCTCGCCGCGCCTCGGAGACTCATGATTAAAAAGAATCCCGTTGCAGGCATACATATTATAAGATTCCCGATAATTCACCGTGATCCAGTAAGAGTACAGCTTCGCTGCGCCGTAGGGGCTTTTCGGGTAAAAAGGCGTCTTCTCGCTCTGAGGAGCCGTCTCCGGAATGCCGCCGAACAATTCCGACGTAGATGCCTGATAAAATCTGCATGTGCCGCCGTTTACCCTGATCGCCTCCAACAGCTTCAGCGTACTGACTCCCGTCGCCTCTGCCGTGTACTCCGGCACATCAAAGGAAATCCCCACGTGCGACTGCGCCGCCAGATTGTATACTTCCGTAGGCCGGATCTCTGCGATCAGGCGCATGAGATTACTGGAATCCGTGGTATCTGCAAAATGCAGGAAAAACTTAACCTTATAATAATCTGATTGGATCAGATGATCTATCCTGGCCGTATTGGAAATACTGTGTCTGCGGATCAGCCCGTGAACCTCATACCCCATCTCCAGTAAAAACTCCGCCAAATAAGAACCATCCTGACCGGTAATACCTGTGATCAATGCTATTTTCTGCATATTCTTTCCCTCTCTTTTATCCCGTGTTCTCCCCGGCAATGATTGGACCATATACGCGGGCAGACCTATTTTCTCACAAAAAGTCCCCTCTGTAAAGTGACCCTGCTTATTACAAACGCCTGATATACTCAGCAATGGCATCATGCCAGTCTGCAAACATAAAGTCTGTTGTCATCTTCAACATATAATTTTCCAGAATAGAATAAGCAGGCCGCTTCGCTGCCGCACCATACTCTTCCGAGGTAATGGCTTCCACTTTCGTGTTACGCCCCGCAAGCCTGAAGATCTCCTCCGTAAACTGCGCCCAACTGCAATCTCCCTCGCAAGTCCCGTGAAACAGCCCGTAATTCTCCGTCGGAAGCAGATACGCGATGGCCTTTGCCAGCTCGCCTGCACTGGTCGGCGATCCCACCTGATCCATGACTACTCTGACCTTGTCATGTGTCTCCGACAGCCGCAGCATAGTCTTCACGAAATTCTTACCGTCCCCATACATCCACGCTGTCCGCACGATATAATGCCTGTTGCTAAACTCTTTGACAAAGTTCTCACCGGCCAGCTTCGTTCTCCCATACGCTCCCTGGGGTCCCGTCGGATCTGTCTCCAGATAAGGTCTGGTTCCGTTTCCGTCAAATACATAGTCTGTGGAGACATGCATCAGCTTTGCCCCTGTCTCCGTAGCTGCTATGCTCAGATTCCTCGGGCCGATTGCATTGATACGAAACGCCAGATCTTCTTCCTTCTCACATGCATCCACCGCCGTATATGCCGCACAGTTAATGATAGCATAGGGCCGTATTTCCCGCACAAATTCCATCACTCTGTCAATATCCGTAATATCCAGATCACCCACATCCGTATTGATCAGCTCATATTCCCCACTGCCTGCATACTGCAAATTAATGGCACGGCCCAACTGTCCGTCGGCGCCTGTCACTATCACTTTCTTCATTCTGGTTCTCTGCCTCCGTATTTTCCTTTGTTTTACTGTTTTCCTGTGCCGCTAACGACACCTCCCTTATGATAGTATTATCATACAACCTATAGCCAAATTATGCAATTACAATCCCTCTAAGACGATCCTGTCATACAAAAAAGTCTGAAAAAGGTGACTGAACATACTTACAAACTTTTCAAAATTAGCCTGTAACATTTTGTGGATTTTTTCTGGTTTTTTTACGTGACTCTCCTTTTTGCTTATGCTATACTAGGAACAGTTGGGTCAAACCCGAAATAGAAAGAAGGAGAGAATTTAGAATGAAAAGATTACAGGTACTTTTTCTTGTAGCCTTATCTTCTACTCTTTTGTTATTTGGTTGTGGTAACACGGAAGGATCTAAAGAACCGGTTGTCGAGCAGGAGCAGGTCATCGATGACATAGAAGAACCAGACACTATAGAAGAGGCAGAAGAGGCAGGAGATTCCGACGAAGCAGGCGACTTGGCAACGCAGACTGACGATGATGTTCCCCCGGAAGACGGAATGGTCCGCAGTCGTATTACAAATGAATGGGTAACCGAAGAGGTTAATAATACAAGACCGATCACAGTCATGGTTCCTAACACGAAGACCGCTGCTCAATATGGTCTCTCCGATGCAGATGTTCTTTATGAATGCAATGTAGAAGGAAGTATTACAAGACTGATGGCATTATTTCAGGACTGGAATGATTATGACAGGATCGGCAATGTCAGAAGCTGCCGCGATTATTACGTATACTGGTCCTTCGAGTGGGATGCTTTCTATATCCACTTTGGCGGTCCCTTCTACATAGATGAAGTGATCAACCGTCCGGATACGGAAGATATTGACGGATTGTCCAGCAGCAATTTCTGGCGTGCCAAAGATGCCAATAATGCCACGGATAACGCCTATGTAGATACCGAAGGTATCCTGGCGGATATTGATAAGCTCGGCTATGACCTGAACTACCGTGACGGTTATGCCGACGAAAGCCATTATCTGTTTGCACCGGCTGGCTCTCCTAATACACTGGAGCAGTATAGTAACGCCATAACGGCAGGCAAGATCGATATGTCTCCTACCTATCCGGTAACAAACTGCTATTTTGTTTATAACGACGAGACCGGTATGTACGACAGATTCCAGCATCTTTCCGGTTCCAGTGACGGACCTCACGTAGACAAGGCCAACGGCAAACAGCTTTCTTTCAAAAATGTGCTGATTCAGAACACCTACTACGAAGTGCGCGACCAGAAGGGTTATCTCGCCTTCCAGTGTATCGACAATACAAGAGACGGATGGTACTTCACGAACGGCAAAGGTATCCATGTAAACTGGGAGAAGACTTCCGATTACGGCGCTACAAGATATTATGATGATAACGGCAATGAGATTGAACTGAATACCGGTAAGACGATGGTATGCATCGTGGAGGATGGAGATTCCTTCCTTGTGGACGATCAGAAGATCGGCGCTGCTAATTAATGAATCAATGAAAGAGACTGCGTTTGCAGTCTCTTTTTGGTCTTCTTGTCATTAGTGCTGTACTCATAATTCTTTCATTCCTTTCGTTTTAGAATATCCCCCTTATACAACTATTTGCGTTTCTTTTCCTGCAATCATAAACAACCGTCACAAGCGCAAAGGAAATTATCTGTGCCGCCATGATCCGGACAATTTGTAATTCATCTGCGCCCTTTAGCGAGACGACATGCAGCATATTGGTAGCAACGGTATTATTGAATAAATGGTCGCCAAGCCCTGCCCATATATTTCCTGTTATGCGGTAAAGAAGCCCCCATTTAATTCCCATAATTCCGGCAAGGATAATATAACCGATCCCC
>CANOCU010000040.1 GCA_947564645.1 uncultured Lachnospiraceae bacterium | reverse complement strand
CTGACAAAACGGGATAATGCTGAAAATAAAACTAATTAATCAGCGGTTCCCTAGACTTTGAGGATGCCGGTACCTATGAGAATTATATCAGCTACCGCTTGTGGAATGATGCAGAGGAGGAGATCTCGGCCTCTTCGGTTTTATTCTGCCCGCCAAAGCATTTTGCATTCCTGGATCCGGCGCTTTGCGTAGAGCAGAAGGGAGAGGAGATCGTGGTTACTGCCAGGGCGTATGCGAAAGGGGTGGAAATAGAATTTCCGGATAGCGATGTCCTTTTGTCCGATAATTACTTCGATATGGATGCAGGCAGCAAAACGGTGAGGATCATACGCGGTGTGCCAGGGAAGATCACGGTGCGCAGCATGTATGATATCAGATGAGAGGAGGAGCAAAGTTGTGGAAAAAGAAAGACATTTTTATCCGGCAAAGGAGCAGACGGCGGCGCTTGCGGAATATGAAGCTTTAAAGTTTGGGGTTTTTGTACATTTTAATATGCAGCAGTTCGTATATACGGAAGATGAGTTTACACAGGAAAAGGATCCGGCGCTCTGGAATCCGACTAATCTGGATGTGGAACAGTGGTTTGCACAATGGAGCAAGGCAGGCGTTAAATATGCGATTCTGACGGTAAAGCACACTTCTGATTTTTGTCTCTGGAATACCCGGACGACGGAGGCGAATGTCATGAACAGCCCGGTTCCGGTGGACATAGCGGCTGAATTTGTGACATATGCGCGCAAATACGATATAAAACCCTGTTTCTATTACTGCATTTGGGGCGGAAGTTATAATCAGAAGGAAAATGCCAGGGAAATGATGATGGCTCAGCTTGATGAACTTTTGACCGGGTACGGGAAGATCTGTCTGATGTGGATGGATATGGCGAACTGGCGTCCGGAAGGTGTGACCGTTCAGGGGCTATATAATTTTATCAAAAAGCGGCAGCCTGACACGCTGGTTCACTTCAACCAACATATTCAGGACGGGACGACCATTCATTATTTTCCTACTGACATTGTAAACGGGGAGGAAAGAATCCCGCCCGGGACCGGTCATGTGAAATTGCGAAAGTTGGAGGGGCAGACCTATTACCTGCCCTTTGAATATGAGATCTGTTTGCAGAAGGTGGATGAAGACGTTGGCAAGGGTTACACGAAGGGCACACGCTGGTTTACCTATGACAAAAGCCATCCGGCGCCGATAAATGATTTATACCCGTATATCGAGCAGGCGTACCGACGGGGAGCCAGTAACGTAGTGGTGTCTACGGCTCCGGATCATACAGGACGGGTGCGGGATGAGGACATCGAAGTCCTGTCAAAACTTCGTCGGCTGATTGACGGTTAAAAAAGGCGGATTGGAGGCAAAAAAGTAAAATGAAGATCAAATATTTAGGAACGGCTGCGGCAGAAGGATTGCCGGCGCTTTTCTGCAATTGCAGATATTGTACGAAAGCAAGACAGTCAGGTGGGAAAAATATCCGTACCAGAAGTCAGGCGCTGCTTGATGATGCTCTGCTGATAGACTTCGGGCCGGATACTTATATGCACGCATTGCGGTATCATATGAATCTGACAACGATCAAGGATGTGCTGATCACGCATTGCCATCAGGATCATTTCTATCTGGAGGATCTGCTTACCAGGGCAGCGCCGTTTGGAGATATGACAGACAGAATGAATGTATATGGAAATGATACGCTCATCGCGTTATATGATCAATATGTTGATGCAAATGGCATTCGCGGTAATACGGACAAGATCCTGCATGTGGTGGAATTAAGGGAATATCAGGCGGCATCTGTCGGTGCATACCAGGTCATTCCCCTGCCGGCCGATCATAATCCGAAGGAGAAATGCTTTATTTATATCATAAGCAGAGACGGGAAAACTTTATTGTATGCCAATGATACCGGATATTTTGCCGAAGAAGTGTGGGATTTCTTAAGAGGATTTCGGTTCGATCTGGTAAGTCTGGACTGCAATCATGTCGAAATGCCTGTTTTCCATAACCATATGAGCATTCCCTGCTGTAACAAAGTCAAAGACAGACTGGCGGATATGAACTGTATCGATGAGCATAGTAAGTGTATACTGGCACATTTTTCTCACAATCATGGCGGCATACAGGAAGAGCTGGAGGCTGCGGTGGAAGGTATGGGATTTATGATTGCCTACGACGGTATGGAAGTGACGACCGACAATAGGTAACTTTGTGGTTTTTAATTTGCGCAGTGTGTGATTATATGTTACCATTACAGGCACAGGGAGGCGCGAATTTCATGGGAATCTATCCGAATCCTTTATCCCGAATAAAGAGATCATCGGGGAATTCGAGAATGCCATGAGTGTGAGCGGCTGGCCGGAAGTCATACGTGTGCTGAAAGCGTCATAGAAGCTTCTGGAAGCTGCCTTAAGCGGGGATGCACAGAGTGTCGCCAGGGGCCTCGACCAGGCGCATATGGAAGGAGTGATATTGGAAATGGCGGAACAAAGAAAATACATTTTAGGCGACATGCAGTGTCTGTATTTTGTGGATGAGGAGAATGGGCAGACAGATCTGGCGCTTCTGCCGGCGGATGTGGAGTATGAGGAGGCAGCGAAAGAGAAGCCTTATACGGACAGTCTTGTGCAGATTCATATTGCGGGGGACGTCTATCCGGGCGCGTATGCCGGCGGCAGGACCATGCGGCAGGGCGGCAGTATCTATGGCTTTGCCTGGAAGGACCAGAAGGTGACGGAAGAAGGGGATCAGACAGAGATCTGTACGACTTTGGAAGACGAGAGAGGATTGGTTCTGGAGCATCATCTGCGGTGGCGGCAGGGTGAGACTTTCGTGAGGTGTCACACGGTATTTCAAAACGGCAGCAAAGAGACGGTTGGGTTGGAACTTTTGTCCAGCTTTTCTCTGGGAAAAATCTCTCCGTTTGTGGGGAGTAAGGATGTGGGCTGCCTCTATCTGCACAGGCTGAGAAGCGTGTGGAGCATGGAGGGCAGGTTGGAGTCGCGGGCAGTGGAGGATTTGCAGCTTGAGCCGTCCTGGGGCGGACATGCGGTGCGGTGTGAACGGTTCGGGCAGGCGGGTTCCATGCCGGTGAACGGATTTTTCCCATGGCTCGTGATGGAAGACCGGAAGAGCGACCTTTACTGGGGTGCTATGCTGGCGCACAACGCTTCCTGGCAGATGGAAGTGTACCGCCGGGGCGATAACATCAGCGTATCGGGCGGACTGGCGGACAGAGAACTGGGCCACTGGGTGAAAAATATCGAGGCGGGCGGATGGTTTGCTTCTCCGGAAGCCATTCTTTCGGTATGTAAAGGCGGTGGTGTGGATCTGATCTCCCAGCGGATGACGGGTGCCATGGAGGAGGCCGCGGATCAGGAGCCTGAGAGCGAACAGGATCTGCCGGTTCTTTTCAATGAATACTGCACCACCTGGGGCTGTCCTTCCCATGAGAATATCAGCGCGATTCTGGACGCGATCAAGGGAAAAGGGTTTTCTTACTTTGTCATTGACTGCGGGTGGTATAAGGAGGAGGGCGTTCCGTGGGATGTTTCCATGGGCGACTATGATGTCTCCAAAGAACTGTTCCCGCTGGGATTGGAAAAGACCGTGCAGGCGATCAGGGAACACGGCATGAAGCCGGGAATATGGTTTGAGATTGAAAATGTGGGTGAGAAGGCCCGGGCCTATCAGAATACGGAACATCTGTTGAAGCGGGACGGCCATGTGCTGACTACTTCTATGCGAAGATTTTGGGATATGCGCGATCCGTGGGTGCAGGAATATCTTACGGAGCGGGTGATCGGAACCCTGAATAAGTACGGTTTCGAATATATGAAGATCGATTACAATGATACCATCGGCCTGGGCTGCGACGGCGCGGAATCCCTGGGCGAGGGTTTGCGCCAGAATATGGCTGCTTCCGCCGCGTTTGTGGACCAGGTGAAGGAGCAGGTGCCGGGCATCATCCTGGAGAACTGCGCTTCCGGCGGACACAGGCTGGAGCCGCTGATGATGAGTAAATGCAGCATGGCGTCTTTTTCGGACGCGCATGAGTGTGAGGAGATTCCGATTATCGCGGCGAATCTGTACCGGGCAATCCCGCCGCGGCAGAGCCAGATCTGGGCGGTCATCCGGAAAACGGACTCCCTGAAACGGATCGCCTATTCGATCGCCAATACGTTCCTCGGCAGAATGTGTCTGTCCGGTGATGTGCTGGAACTTTCCGACAGCCAGTGGAAGGTGATCGAGGACGGTATTGCATTCTATCAGAAGATTGCGCCGATCATTAAGAAAGGACGATCTTACAGATTCGGTCCGGACGTGACAAGCTACCGCAATCCGAAAGGCTGGCAGGGCGTGCTGCGGGCGGGTGAAAACGGAGAAGCGTTCGCGGTGTTCCACAGCTTCTATGAGAACCGGGAGGAGTGGATGGAAGTAGTATTGCCTGATCTGCCGGAAGGCGGGGCGTATCAGATTGACACGGTCTATTCGGACTGTGCGGTGGAGGTGCGCTTAGAGGGCGGCAGGCTGCTTTGCAGGAATACGGAAGAGATGCGGGCAGTGGCGGTATATTTGAAGTAACGGCCGTGCTAAAGGTGCGTATTAAAATGAATCTATGAGAGACGCCTGCTGGTCCTTTTCTTCTATCTGATGCAGAGCCGATTGCACAGTATCGGACAGCTCCGGTTTCTTACAAATTTCTGTTTCCGGCTCTTGCAGGAGCCATATACAAAAGCACTTGCAAGACCGAAAACGAAATTCTAATCCAACAGATATCCTGCTTTATAGGAACATTCCAGATAACTGGGGTTTTGATAATATACGTCTGTTTGGAAGTCGGATATCTCGTCGCTGATGAAGGAAGAAAAAATATTGATCAATTCCTCCGTTTCTTCGCCGCTCTCGGCGCAATCTTCGATCATGATGCTATATAGCTTTCCGATATCCGTGAAACCTGGAACAGCATATTTGCAGTCCGTGATCGTATCGAAATCGCCGTCGGTGATCTGATACTGCGAGATTAGTTCGTCGCTTACCTGCTCGAAAGAAAGGCAGTGATTTACTTCCGCGTCATAGAGTTATTTTTCAATCCCTTCTTTTCCTAATGCTTCGACTATGACACGGCGTTTGTTTTTTGTCTGGCGGGCGATATATTCGATTAACGAACATACATAAAAATAATCATTTTTTTCCTTTTCGGTCATAGATAATCTCACTCCTGTCAAATGTCAGGCAATTTAATGCCGATAATGTATGAAAACTTATCTGATGTGTTGGATATCTGAATTCCGCCAACACCCAAAACTGCTTACGGTTGATTCTTCCTGCAAGAAAATCGTTCACGTAATTCCATATGGTATCGTTGGCCATAGGGCCTTCGACAATGTCATAACGATGGGTTGCGCCATTTCTGCATCTCGCAATAAAGTCCAGCCATTCATCTGTCATTTTCCTTGTTTTTCGTATTTCCGGAAATTTGACAATTTCTTTACTTGCATGATAAAGAAGCATAAAGGCAGCACCTCTTTTCGAGTATTACATTCTGGCGTTTCCCTTATTCTAATAGAAAATTCTGTTAAAAGCAAGGAAGAGTTCGTAACGCGTATTTGGAGATAATGATGCTTGAATCCCGCATTTCGACTATGAACAGTAACCCTTTCGTTTGATTATGAAATAATTTACCTTGACATCTATATTCGGCAAGCGTAGAATATAAAATAAATATTCGGCAAATGCAGAATAAAAAAGAACAGAAGAAAAGCGAAGCGCTCTATGACGGCAACAGCCCTTCCGACGAAGAACTGAGAGAACTGGAAGATTATTTTAATGAGAAGAAAAGGAACAGGAGAAATAGAAATGCGTTTTAAGAACAAAAGGCGGATCATTGGTATGGCAGGAATGATGACAGCGGTTATAGTGCTTGCAGGATGCGGAGGATGTGATATACAGAATACGGCGGCGCCGGAAGAACCGGAAAACATTTCGCAGCTTCCGCAGGATCCGGACGGAGAGAATCTGGCGGAAGAACTGTCGCAGAGCGAGTCGGCACAGTCAGAACAGCAAGGACAGTTTGTGCAGCCGGAGCAGTCAGAACAGCCGGAGCAGTTGGTACAGCCGGAAATGTCGACGCGGCAGGCACAGTCAGAACAGCAGGGCCAGCCTGACCAGTCCGGACCGTTACCCGGCACAGAGACCGGTGATAGGGCGCAGGGGAGACTGGATGCGGACAGAATCCTGGAAGAGCAGTCTTTTCAGACGGAGTTAAATGATTGGGGAACAGTGCGGTTCGTATCTTATGAACCGGATCCTGCAGCCGGGGATCCGTTGGATGATGTGACGTTCTATCTGGTAAAAGGAGAGGAGGTTCTATATCAGTTTCCACAGATCGGTACGAACGGCGAAAGCGGATATGGCATGTACTATGACGTGAAGTTTGTCCTGTTTACGGATACGAACGCTGATGGGAAAGAAGATGTAGTCATAGGGGTGGAATATATGACGGGGGCAGGATCGCAGGGCGCGATCCCGCATGTGGTAGTACGGATTTATGAAGACCAGGGAGATTATTTTACCTACAATGAAGGATTTAGCGATACAGTCAATGAATATCTTCCGTGGGAAAGCAACGTGCTGGCAAGAGATGTAAAGAGGCTGATTCAATTGACAGGAGGAAAGGAACCGCTCACGGATTATGAAAGCTATTCCGGGAAATGGCGTGTGAGTACAGGATTTATTGCGGCTTATGAAGACCCGTCTCCTGTGAGCAGGAACGAACTGACCTGCAGTATCCGGAACGGCAATGAATTTTCCGGTAGTCTCTTTACGGAACAGGGTATGACGGAGCGGTTTGCCTCGGTGGACGATATTGCCGGCACGATTGAGAAAGGTGAACTGTTTTACGAATTTGAGGATGACGGATGGGGAGGAACGGGAACGCTTCATATTACGTTTCTGCCCAATCAGATTAATGTGGATGTCCTGAATTATCAGATGGCAGAAGAAAATGTAATCGGATACGGGATTTCGGGAAATTATGAGATGACAGTCAGAGAGTAAGTGAAAGATCAGTTTGTCATGGGGATAAAGTGAGACAGAATAGGTCACATGTTGGAAAACAGGATGAGCAATAGAATGGGCGGAATGATATTTGATATACTGGAAACAAATATTGCGGTTTCTGGCGGGATTGTCCTTCTGTGCCTGTTTGCGGAGAAACTGCGCAGACGGTACGGCGCGGGATGGATGAAACTCGCCTGGATCCTGTTGGCGGTGCGGCTTTTGATCCCGTATAATTTTTCCGCGCCCTTCACGGGGATCCGACTGTTGAACTATGCCGGATTTGAGCAAGAGAGATACGCCTCGCCGGAAAGCGGAATGACAGGGCAAAAAGACAGCCAGACGGCGATAGACGGCGGCCAGCGGAAAGAAGGCCTGGCGGCAGAGGGCAGTGCGGAACCAAACGGGAGTCAGACGGCGTTCGGCGACAGTCAGCGGAAAGAAGGCCTGACGGCAGAAGGCAGTGCGGAACCAAACAGCAGTCAGATGGCGATAGACGGTGGCCAGCGGAAAGAAGGCCTGGCGGCAGAGGGCAGTGCGGAGCAAAACGGGAGTCAGAAAGAGATCGCTAGCAGTGAATTGGAGAAAGATGCGGGGCAGGATAGCAGTCTGACAGCGGTTGCCGGTGCAAGACCTGAGGGGAGCGCGGCAGAAGGCAGTGCAGGCCCGGGCAATATTCCGTTTTTCTACACGGCGCTTCTGATCAGGATCTGGGCCGCAGGAGTGGCTGTCAGTCTGGCATATTTTCTGTCCGGATATCTGGTTTTTTACATTGGATGCAAGAAGAGTCTGCGTCCGGTCGAAAATGCCCGGCTGCTTAAGGAAATATGCAGGTTGCAGAGGAAATACAGCGGGCGCGTTAAGATTATGGCGTATAGGAGTCCAGCGATTTCCGGTCCCATGATCACGGGACTGATCCGTCCCAGGGTGATCTTGCCGGCTGACGCGGTACGTTGGAATACGGAAGATCTGGAACTGATCATGGCACACGAACTATGCCACTGCCGGAAGAAGGATCTCTGGCTGAAAATGCTGATGGCGGCAGTCTGCTGTATCCATTGGTTCAATCCCCTGGTACATGTGATGAAACGGCAGTTTGCCTACGATATGGAACTTGCCTGCGACGGCGCCGTTCTCAAGGGCCGGAGTGAGGAAGAGCGGGAAAATTACGCCAGAGTTATGCTTGCTTTTGCAGGCGGCAGACGCGGCGTTTCGGTGTTTTCTACGGGATTTGGCGGGAGCCGGAAGCGGATGAAGATGCGGATCGATCATATGATGGATACAGGCGCAAAGAGAAAAGGAATTCTGAGCATGGCGACGGCGGCGATACTGATCCTGGCTATGGGAGTGATTGTCTCCTGCGGCTATAAAACGGGAACAGGGGACAGGAATGCAGAAAACGGCGTTACGGAAAATGATATTGTGGAAAACGATGCCTCACAAAAGGATACTGCGAAAAGCGACAATACGGATGGCAGTGCGTCAGATGAAACCATAGATGGCGCAGCAGAAAACGCAGCAGACGGTACAATGGAAGATGCGGCAGGCCAAAACGACTTTAACTATAACCACGTCTATAATGATGTGATCAGGTATGATCAGGGCAGTCTGTATCTGGCGAAGGCGGACGGCATCTACTGTCTGCAGGACGGACAGGGAGAAGAAAAGCTGCTCTATGCCAATGCTTATGAGGACTACAGAAGCAGGGGAATGGAAATCGACGGCAGGTATCTTTATTTCTGCGGTTATGCGCCGGCGGAAAAAGGGGATACGGCTACGGTTTACCGGATGGATCTGGATACCCGCGAAGTAATGGATGCGCTGGCTGGATTTCATCTGGAATACCCGGATCATCTGATCACCAATGTATCGGTATATGAAGGAAATCTGTATGTGGCGTCAGGTACGGCGTCGGTGCGGACCGGCTTTGCGCTGGATGAAAACGGCCAGGCTGTCAGCCAATTGGACCGGCAGGATCCGGACTTTCTCTACAGGGAATATAACGAGTATATGACGGCCGAAATGGAAAGGCTGAATACGGAATATGACTCGGAGGAATACTGGGAGCTGACCGAAGCGCAGAATCAAAGATACCAGGCGGTGATCGATGTGGCGTCCTGCCGGAAGCTGCTTGGCGGCAGGCAGGTGGTGAGCAGGTACAAAGACGAATCACTGATCAGTATTTATCTGGAAAATGAGGACGGAAGCTATGAGTATGTATGCGATACCATGGGATTTCCGATGATCGTGACAGAAACAGGACTGTACTATCCGGATATCTCAGGGGAAATCCGGTATGCGGATTTCGAGACAAAACAGACGGCCGGTTTTTACAGGGGAAAGGACAACGAGCCGGTAGAGCTTTCCCTGCTCACCTATGACGCGGATTATGTCTATCTGCTGCAGAATAAAAACATCGGCGAGGACAGGGAAGGCAATCAGGTGACGGAGACATACATTGTCCGCGTTCCCAGGGCAGGCGGCGAAGCGCAGAAGGTATACCGTTTCAGAGAGCAGGTGAGCATGTATGGGGAAAAGGGATGGTACAGACACTGCGGTGTGTATGCCGGGCGGATGTATTTCGACAACCGGGAAGCATGCAGCCTGGATCCGGAAGAAAATCATATGCAGGCGGTGAACAGCGGAGAGCCCTGCGAGGATGCCATGGAGATCACCAGGACTGCCAGAGCCTTTGCGGATGCTTATTTTGAGAATGACGCGGAAGCGCTTCGCGGGCTTTTGACGGAAGATTTCGAAGGAACGGCAGAAATGTATCCTTATCCGGAGCAGGCGGGACAGATCCGTGAGGCATTCATCGGAGGCCGCGGCATACCGAATGAAAATGTAGACGTCGGCGTCACCTGCCATGTGTTCTACAAATTCGAAGGACACGCGGAAACAGGCGAGGCGCTGGCATACCTGACCATGCAGATGACGAAGACGGAGGAAGGATTCCGAATCAAATGGTACGGAACCGAATTATAGAAAGTGAAAAAGCACGTGAAGGTGCAGTGAATTACTACGCCAGGGGTTTGCTTGAAAGCCTGCCGGATTTAGAAACAGTTACACATTTCCCACATAAACGTTCTTCAGATATCGTTCTGCAGTCTCCGCCAGCTGATAGAGCCGCCGAATGTCCGTGGGATGATGACCGGTCATATGATAGCGCGGGAAGAAACGTGTGATGTGAAGCGGTATTTCAGGACTCAAAGACGCGATCCAGCACGCTTCTCTGGCCATCTCTTCCAGGGCGTCATTTTCGCCGGGCACGATCAACGTGGTGAGTTCCACGTGACAGTCTTTGACTGCCCGCGCGATGAAGGCTTTCACCGTATTGAGACTGCCGCCCAGCATCCGGTAATAGTCCGGCCGAAAGCCCTTCAGATCGATATTCATGGCATTGATATAGGGCAGCAGCGCTTCCAGTACTTCCGTGGAGGCCGTCCCGTTGGTCACCAGCACATTGACCATGCCGTATTCCTTCACAATCTGGGCCGTATCGTGGACATATTCCCATCCCACGAGGGGTTCGTTGTAGGTGTAGGCAATGCCGATATTCCCGGCGTTGCGCTCTTGCAATTCCAGCGCCATATCCGCCAGGTGCTCGGGTTCCCTATACAGGCTGCCGGCATCGGCTTCTCTGGCCATGGAGATTTCATGGTTCTGGCAGAAAGGGCAGCGCAGATTGCAGCCGTAGCTTCCCACGGACAGAATCCGGCTTCCCGGACGGAAATTTTTCAGCGGTTTTTTCTCGATCGGATCCAGGGCCAGGGAGGTGATCTGACCATAATTGGTGCAGACAATCACTTGTCAGGTATGCATGCACCACTGTACGCTGTCCCCCGGGCAGACCGGGGTTTGGCAGCAAAAGTCCCCGTCTGCCGCCTTTTGTCACGATGACGCCGTACCGCTCCGGATCCAGTTCATTGGGAGAGGAGATCCGCTCGGTATCTCCCAGCACGTCCACGCTGATCGTGAGACGTTCCACCTCCCACGGTTCCACGGGAGAGAATCGGGGATCGCTGGAACATGCGCTGACGGCGTTGTGGATGATTTCCTCGGCAAGGGAATTGTGTACCGCTGCGATCGTGCCGATACAGCCCCGCAGTCTGCCGTCCTCTTTCAGGGAGACAAAGGCGCCCGCCCGGCGGTTGTATAGTTCTTCCGGCAGATCTTCCGGAACCTGGGGGCGTTTTCCGGTGCGGATATATGTCTCGATGGTGTGCCGGGCAAGCTTCACATAGGGGTCTTCTTTTGCCTGCCGTGCCAGAAGCCGTTGTTTCTCGGACGCTTCGAATTGCTCCAGGAAGTTCCGGGTTTCATCTGTTCCCCGCGCATGGTATGTGCAGATGCCGTAGCCCACGCCGAAAGGGCCTTCGTAGGAAAGCCGCTTTACATCTATGGCGGTCCGGTCAAAGGCGCCTGCCATAATAGTGAAGGAGCGGTGGCCGCATTCCGCCGCTTTATCGCAGAAGCTTTCCTCGAATTGAAGTAACTCCCCAAAGGCGCCCCGGGTCATGACATCCATGATCCGGGCGTCGTATTCCGGCCCTTCTTTCCGGTATCCGTAAGGCCCGTCCTCTTTCAAACGATGGGACAGGTCCCCGCTGGCGATGATCACCACCTTTCGGTCCAGCATTCCGGCAGTCTCCCGGATGCACTGGCCCAGGCGGTAATGGTCGGCGAGGGAGAAGCCTGACAGGCCGATCCGCACCAGTTGATAGTCCGTATCATACTGATTGACAAAATAGAGAGGCACCATGGTTCCGTGATCCAGCTTTTTCTCACGTTCGCCCAGCGTTCCGGCATGCAGATCCCTCGATTCGGCGAGCCCTTCCAGGACCTTTACAAATTCCGTGTCGTAGAAAACC
This sequence comes from uncultured Lachnospiraceae bacterium, assembly GCA_947564645.1. Classification (GTDB taxonomy): domain Bacteria; phylum Bacillota; class Clostridia; order Lachnospirales; family Lachnospiraceae; genus UBA3282. The sequence continues at coordinate 20,785 of CANOCU010000040.1, read as the reverse complement.
TTTAAGGATACCTGTTTTGCGCGAAATTGCGCGAAATCGCCGACGGCGCTTTTGCCGGGAGAGATATGGAAATAGTCCGTGTACAGGATTTGGTGTGGCGAAAGCAGTACGATCGTTTCCGGTTTCAGCCCGGCGATCTCCTGTGCTGCCTTATGATATGCGTCGGTGGTAGCCTGAATTGCCTGCTCCTGGCCTTTACCGATCTCCGGAACGATCAGCGGCGGATGGGGCAGCATAAAGCCTGCGAGAATACTCATATATGAACTGTCCTTTCTATAGTTAACGACATTAGAAGTTTCGTTTTCGGCCTTGCAGGTGCTTCCGTATATGGCTCCTGCAAGAGTCGGAAACAGAAATTTGTTATGAGGAAGCTTATACTCACGATATCCTTTGCAGAAATGATGAACATCTGAATTTTATCATTATCTCAAGTATACTACAGTTATATTCTGCGCGAAATGGTTTTTTACAAAGACAGATCAGTCCAGGGCTGCGCATTTACTGCGCTGACCGTGCCAAAATATAGAGGCTGACCGAAAAATATGTAAAATATGATAAAGTTGATTAAGAAAGTAGGAAAATGTGATAAACTGAAAAGAGAAAAGAGCGATGCGGAAATCGTAGGGAGGATTAAGCTTAATGGGAATCTATCTGAATCCGGGCAACAGGGGCTTCTGGCAGTCGATCCGTTCCGAGATCTACGTGGATAAGACGGGGCTGATCGCGAAGACCAACCAATATCTGAATACGGAGCAGCAGTATATCTGTGTCAGCAGACCGAGGCGCTTCGGCAAATCCATGGCGCTTAAGATGCTTGCGGCTTATTACAGCCGCGGCTGTGATTCTGCGGATTTATTCAAGGGATTTCGGATAGAGAAAGAGGCGACCTTCAGAGAGTATCTGAACAGATATGACGTGATCTTTCTGAATATGCAGCAGTTTCTGATCAGGGCGAGAGAAGAGGACGTATCGGAATATTTGGAGCGGGTCGTCCTTGCGGAACTGCGGGAGAGTTATGGGGATCTGATTTCGGAACGGACCACGGGCCTTGCAGAAGCGCTTGAGAGAATCTATGTGAATACGGATAAGCAGTTTATCTTCCTGATCGACGAGTGGGACTGTGTGATGCGGGAAAGGCAGGAATCGGAAGACTTACAGAAGCAGTATCTTGATTTCCTGCGGAATCTGTTAAAGGACCAGCCCTATGTGGCGCTGGCCTATATAACGGGCATTCTGCCGGTCAAAAAGTATGGCGTGCACTCGGCGCTCAATATGTTCACAGAATATTCCATGACAGATCAGTTTGATTTTGAGGAATATACCGGATTCACGGAAGGAGAGGTAGAAGCGCTCTGTGAGCGGTACGGCATGGATTTTACGGAAATGGGAAGCTGGTACGACGGGTATCGCTTCACCAGATTCCGGCATATCTACAATCCGAAATCCGTGGTGGAGGCTGTGCGCCGTGGAAAATGCGCGAATTACTGGACATCCACGGAGACCTATGATGCGCTCAAAACCTATATCGACATGGATCATGACGGGTTGAAGGCGGATATTGTGCAGATGCTGGGCGGAGAGCGGGTGAAGGTAAATACGTTAAGCTTCCAGAATGATATGCGCAGTTTCCGGATAAAGGATGATGTGCTGACGCTGCTGATCCATATCGGCTATCTTGGCTATGACGCGGAGACGAAGGAAGCCTTTATCCCGAATAAAGAAATCATCGGGGAATTCGAGAACGCCATGAGCGTGAGCGGCTTGCCTACTACAGTGCAAGGAAGGATTACAAGCTGATCCGGGAGCTGCCGGCCGGGAAGGGCTTTGCGGACATCGTGTTCCTGCCGCTGCCACACACGGAGAAGCCGGCACTGGTAGTAGAACTGAAATATGATAAAAATGCGGAAGCCGCCATCCGGCAGATCAAAGACCGGCAGTATACGCAGGCGCTTGCGGGGTATGCAGGCGAGATTCTGCTTGTGGGGATCAATTATGAGCGTGAGAAGAAGGATAAGCCACATAGCTGTGTGATCGAGAGGGTGAAGAAGGAGCAGTAGAAGAATGCAGCATACCTCATGGCGGTGTTTTGAGTAGAACAGACTATGCCGGAGAGGAAGCGGTACGGAGCATCCTCTCCGGTTTTCATATCCGGTGAATGTGGGAATAGCGAATATTATCCATAATGGTAAGGACTTACTTTGGTAATCGCTATTTAATCCCTGCGAGCAATGCCATAAAATTCTTTTTGCGCCTGTGTGTTTCTTTTAATTGTCTGAATTGTGTTTCCCATTCCGTTTGCTGTTTGTTTTTCTTCATGAGCGCTTTGATCTTCTTTAAAAAGGATACCGCTGTGTCATAATTTTTGTTGTTGCTAACCTGGAGGAGTCGATGGACCTCTTTCCAATAGAGGGCCAGTATTTCGTCAGGATATTTCGTGGCTAAACGACTGCTGAAATACTGATTATAGTCTATACTCCAGTAATCATACCTGTAGTTGGAATTCTGCAGATATTCTAACACGATATTTTCTTTTCCGCTTTCCATACAAATATCCAGATAATATTTTATATTTTTTTTCTTTACTTTCTCCAGGATTGTTTCATATTCTTTTTGCCAGTCCTCTGCGCTCAGTTCTTTTTTGCAAATGGCACACCATTTCTTCAAATCGCTCCCATCGCAAGTATCCAGGATGAGCAGAAGCATCTTTTTCTTTGCAGCATAGTCTCCTTTTTGACCGGCATATTGATAGAGCTGTTGTGCTATTGCAAAAATATTATGATCCCACTTTGTTTTCTTTACAAGTTCATACAGGCGTTTAAGCTCCTTATCATTCCCTTCCCGCATGTAGATTGGTGCGATATAGGCGATCAGTTCATCAAGTCGTCCGTCGCTGTTTTGCATTCCCTTCCAGATATATTCCAGTTCTTTTGTCCGGTCGCCTGCCTTTGCATAATATTTCGCGATTTCCACATAATCCGATCCATATCTGAGATTTGCAAGCTTTGTTTTTAAAAATTGCTCGTTATCGCCCAGGCTTTGATAGATACGAGCGGCATAATTTCTATAATAGTCGCTGGATCCGCCCGCCAGTATGTCGGCGAAATATCTTCGTTCTTCTGCGCTCTTGCAAAAAGAAGATGCCACGTCGATCAGAATGTCATCGAATCCACTATTCCCAATATTAAATTCTTCTAGCATTTCATCAAGAATTTCGGAGCGGACTTCCCATGAAATATCATTTGACTTAACGATCTCATCCATTTTCCATAAATGATCGTAGGCATCTTCCTCATCAGACTCCGGCCCGCCGCCATATTCATTAAATATACTGATTACTGATCGTGCGGCAGCCCAATGATTCATCAGTTCGGTCTCTATTGCCTTTTTGCGATATTTTTCATTATTGTTTTTGCACCAGTCCAGTATTATTTTCTCGGTTTCATGGCTCTGGGAAGACATTTTCGCGATAATGGCAATCAGAGCGTTTCTGTCTGCATTCTGCAGCATTTTATCTACGGTTTTCTTATCCATGGTTTTCTTCTCCTATGGCGGGTGGTATCGCAATATGCGGTACCTGTTTTCTGAATTATGCTTTATTATCACTCTTTTATGTTTTTTTTGCAAGTATTTCGGAGCGTGCCGGAATAGGATATGTAGAAGTCTTGTAAAAAAACGGATATGATATACTTATGGCAAATTCGGAATCCGATTCCAAATTTGCCATAATAAATGCAGGATCAGAAGACAGAGATCGATCTGATCATTGAAGAGAACGGAGTGCTGTATCCAATTGAGATCAGGAAGAATTTAATTCCAGGGCAGCACATTCCGCTTCAGGCTGCGGTAGGCCATCACAATATAGACGGCATAGATCATGCAAAACAGCGTCAGCGTGATGCAGATAATGTTAAGCGGCCGGTAGAAGCCTTCCGTGACGCCCGGATCGGTAGCGTTGCACAGATTCAGGAGAAAAGGAATACTGACGAACAGAGGCGGGATGGCGGGCATCGCATAGTAGATCGTAAACTGCAGACGCAGCGCCCGGTTCATTTCCCGCTGGTCCATGCCAAGCTTCTTAAGCAGCAGGAACTGCCGCCTGTACCGGTCCGTCTCGGAAAGCTGCTGGATGGTCAGGATCGTGGCAGCGGTCATGGTGAGAACGAGGGCCAGATAATAAAGGGGAAGGATTGTCATTGCCGTCCAACTTGCATATTCTTCCCGCACCTGCGGTGCAGTATAGATCGTGGTATAGCCGGTGGTATAGCCTGCTATATGGAGATTTCGGCCGTCACGGATCCGGCACAGCGCTTCGTGCTGCTTCGCGCTGACGGGCTCTTTCGTCATGGCGGCATACAGATTGTGGCTGACAGGACGGGCGGCGACGGCTTCATCCGGCAGGACGAGAATGAAATCCGTTCCGTTGGTATTCCAGAGCTTCTGATTCAGATTTTCCGTGTGGATACTGCCCGGCCTGAGCGTTGCGCCGTCAGTGGTGATCGGCTGTGCACAGGCTGCCACGGCGCTCTTCTGATAAGGAACGCAGTGAATCAGATATTCGCCGGATGTCATGGTAACGGCAGGGTATCCCAGCATGGAGCGCAGGGCGGCGTAATCGCTGAACTTCATCCAGGTATCATAGGAATAGCAGGGATAATAGTCCGTATTTGCTTCCAGATAGTCCGTGATATGGGCGTCCGGACCCTGGTAGATACTGTATGAATGGGCGGCAGCGACAGGGACAGAGGACTCGATATAGGCAATATAGTCACCGCAGTCCTGATCCGGGCTGTCCGTACCGATGAAAATATCGTAACAGGCCTCTGCCGACCGACGGCTTTCGAAGATAGCGCCGAAGAGCAGGCCGGTTCCCTGGGAGATCAGCACGGCGGTGAACAGCAGCGCGATCGTAGCCATGACGATTCCCATGGTGTTCAATTTGGCGGACAGCGTGCGGAAGATGAGCAGATTCTGTCCCTGATATTTACGGGCGGTATGCCGGTCAAACCAGGCCGGGACGCCGGAAGAGAAACTTAAGAAGAAGCCGTACAGGAACACGATGATGCAGGCGGATCCCAGAATGCCGGCGGGCAGACTTCTTTCCAGGAGCAGGAGCGTTCCGATCGCACCGAACACAAGGGAGGCGGAGAAGATCTTCTTTCGCCGGCCGCTTTTTGTGAGGACGGCATTTTCATTGAGGCGGTCATAATAGATCAGGTCGTATATTTTCATGGAACGGATCCGCCTGCGGCTTCTAAGCTGCGCAAGCAGATAGATCAGGACGAAGTAGACCAGTGTCAGAGCCGTGGCTTTACAGGAAAAAGTGAAAGCAAAGGTGTAGGGGATGCCGAACAAAGCCAGAAGGATGGCCCGCAGCGTCTGAAAGACCAGATTGCCGAGCAGAATGCCGAGAGTAAAGGCAAATGTGCCCACGATCAGATTTTCCAGGAAGAAAAGCCGTGCCACCTGCCCGTTTTCCAGCCCGATCAGGATATAGGTGCCGAACTCCCGGCTGCGTTTTGTGAACATGAAGCCGGTGGTGTACTGCACCAGCCAGCCAATGATGCAGACTACCACGATACTGGCAAGAACGATCACCAGAGGAAGTGTTCTCAGCATGGAGGACAGTTTCTGAACCTCTGAGGAGAAGATCAGGCCGTTGCAGGCATAGAGCAGGGCCGCCGTTATGGTGACCGTGACGAAATAGACCAGATAGTCGCCGGTCTGGCGTCTGGCATTGCGCAGGGAAAGTTTAGATAACGTCACTGATATCACCTCCTAACAGGGCAAGCACATCCAGGATCTCGTGATAGAAGACAGAGCGGTCTCTGCCGCCGCGGATCAGTTCATTGAAAAGCCGGCCGTCTTTGAGGAACAGGATACGGGAAGCATAACTGGCGCTGTAGGCGTCGTGTGTGACCATGAGGATGGTTGCGTGCATGGCCTGGTTCATCTGCGTCATGATCTCCAGCAGATTTTTGGATGCCCTGGAATCTAGCGCGCCGGTGGGTTCGTCAGCCAGAAGCAGGGACTGTCCTGCAACCATGGCGCGGGCACAGGCGGCGCGCTGTTTCTGGCCGCCGGATACCTGGTAGGGGAATTTGGGCAGAATATCGGTGATACCAAGCTTCTGCGCCACGTCCTGCACCTTTTTCTGTACGGATCCCGGATCCGTGTGCGTTAAGGAGAGGGCCAGACCGATATTTTCCTCGATGGTCAGCGTGTCGAGCAGATTGAAGTCCTGGAATACGAATCCCAGTTTCTCACGCCGGAAACGGGCCAGCTTGGCGGAAGAAAGGGTGGAAATGTCGATGCCGTCCAGACAGATCTGTCCGGCGCTTACCGTGTCGATGGTGGAGATGCAGTTGAGCAGCGTCGTCTTGCCGCTGCCGGATGCCCCCATAATGGCGATGAATTCGCCGTCTTCCACACGGAAACTGACTCGGTTCAGCGCCTTGGTGACGCTTCCGCCGTTACCGTAATATTTCTCGATATTTGTTACCTGCAGCATGTGTTACCTCCTGTTTATGTCTGTCTCCCGGACTTTCATTCCCGCAAGCAATGAGCCAGGTACCGTGCTGAAAGCCAATCTTTGGTTGGCTTGAGTATCTGGCGAATGCCGCGAGGGGCGCTATGTGCCAGTGGCGCATGTTCAGCGCGGACCGGAGCATAAGTTTGTTATGTTGTTTCCGACAGATCATTTCTTATAGTACCTATAGTATATAGAATCAGGAAGCGGGAAGGTATCGAATCGATATTGCATTGTCTTACAATTCTGTAAGGTTTCTGTTATTTGCCACATCTGCCGTCTGCTTTGCCGGAAAAGTGAGCGTTACGGCAGTGCCTTTCTGTTCTTCGGAAGCAATCTGCAGATCGATTTCCAGCATAGAGGCCAGTTTACGGCACAGATAGAGGCCCATGCCGGTGGAACCGCCCCGCAGGCGTCCGTTGCTGCCGGTAAAGCCTCTGTCAAATACACGGGACAGTTCATGTGCCGGAATGCCGATGCCGTTATCCGAGACGGTCAGCTGTATCTGCCTGCCAAGTGGTCTGGCTGTCAGGAGGATGGACGGCGGCGATACATCCGGGTCCGGCGCATGCGGTGATTCTGCTGCCGCTGTCTGCGGGGAAGGAATCCTGCGATAGCGGGAGGCATTCTGCAGTAATTGTCCCAGAATGAATACGGCCCATTTTCTGTCGGTATAGATCGTGAAGTCCAGATCCCCGGTCTCGATTTGCATGTGACTCTGAATGAGCAGTGTCCTGTGATTTGCAACAGCCTGGGATACGACGTCGGCCAGGCTGACCTGACAGACGATGCAGTCGTGTTCGGGGCTTTGGACCCTCGCGTAATAGAGAGCGCGCTCCACATGCGCCTCGATCTGTTCCAGTTCTGCGGAAAACCTGCGGCGGCTGTCGGAATCCAGATGCCGGCAGGTCAGTCTGGCGGCAGTGATCGGTGTCTTGACCTCATGCACCCAGCTTTCGATATACTCCCGGTATTCCTGCATGGAAGCCTGGGCATCCGAGACGGCGCCGATCATCGCTCTGCCGGAATCACGCATCAGTTCGAAAAGCTTCTGTTCATAGACGCTACAGGGTGACGGCGCGCATTCGAAGAACAGGTATTTTTGATCCAGACCCTGCATAAGCGCATTTAGTTCCGACAAATGGCGACGGCATTTCAGGTATTCGGATGTCTGTGTGACGGTAAAGATCAGAAAAAGGAAGAGAAGCAGAAGGATGATTACGCCGGGGGAGGTGCCGGTTGCCCACAGAAGGAGCGCCGCGGCGGCTGTACAGCAAAGAAACAGCATGATCTTATCCAGCCGGTCAGAGATAAATTCGCCTATCGTCATAATTGATACCCCAATCCCCGCCTTGTGCGGATACAGTCAGGCATTCCGAGGTCTGCCAGTTTCGTGCGCAGCCTGGTGATGTTTACGCTCAAAGTGTTGTCGTCGATATAGATCTGGTTCTCCCACAACACGTCGATCAGATCGGCGCGGGAGACGATCTCTCCCGCATGTGTCATCAGGTGAGCCAGGATCTTTAACTCGTTGCGGGTAAGCTCTATGCTGCGCCCGTTCCGGGAGACGGTGCCCCTCGTCAGGCTTAACTGCAGACCGTTTACCGCCAGCATGTCAGCTTCCGGCAGGCCGGAACTGCGGCGAAGCACCGCCTTGATCCTGGCCAGAAGAACGGGTACGTCGTAAGGCTTGGTGATATAGTCGTCGCCGCCAAGGCTTAAGCCGCGAAATTCGTCCGCGGAGGAATCTCTGCTTGTGACGATGATGATGGGAAGGGCAGAACTTTTCCGGATCCGGGCGCAAAGCGTCAGGCCGTCCTGTCCCGGCAGCCCTAAGTCGAGAAGGATTAGATCAGGGGCGCAGTCCCGGATCTGGTCCGGTATCTGTGTAAAACGGGTGACGGAGACGACCTCGTACCCCTCGTTTTCCAGAAGGAGAGACATCTCCTCCCGGATCAGCGGATCGTCTTCGATGATCATGATCTTCTGCATGACAGACCTCCATTCCTACATATAGTAAATGACATTAGAAATCTCGTTTACTATATCTATAGGTATACCATTTTGCCGGTTGAAAATCAATTGATACCGCTCTTATACTCTTGTAAGATCCTCAAGAGTACTGGTATAATAATGGTATTGAGTGTGGCAGATAACAAAGAAAACGGAGGTGTTACAAGATATGACAAGAGAAGAATTCAGAACGATCATGGAAATGGTCAGAATGATCATTGACGGAAGTAAGGATAAGGAAGACGCATTGCGGAAGATTGACAGTTTAACGATTCTCAAAGGAGCGGAAAAGGATCCGGAATAACAAAATGTACAGCACTTCAAAAGGAGTATAGGCCATATGAACACAGTAGTTACGACAAGAAAAGGAAAAATAAGAGGATGTGCGGAAAACGGCTGCCTTGTCTTCAAAGGCATACCATATGCGAAGCCGCCGGTGGGGAATCTGCGTTGGAAGGCGCCGCAGGAGACGGAGAGCTGGGACGGTATCTATGAAGCGACACGGTTTTCCTGCAAGGCGGTTCAGGGAGAACAGAACGTCGGATTCTACGGTAAAGAATTCTATGCGGATCCCGCCTACGCCGCGCAGACCAGCGAAGACTGCCTGTATCTGAATATCTGGGCGCCGGGAAATGCAGAACATACGGAATTACCGAAAAGGGGGACAGGTACGGATGCCGGACTTCCGGTGGCGTTCTGGATTCACGGCGGAGCATTTACGAATGGATATGGAAGCGAGCAGGAATTCGACGGCGCAGCTTACGCGAAGCGGGGCGTGATCCTTGTCACGATCAACTACCGCCTGAATGTGTACGGTTTTCTGGCCCATCCCTGGCTGAGCGCGGAGAGTGATAATGGTGTGTCCGGGAACTACGGCATTCTGGATCAGATCGCGGCATTGAAATGGGTTTACGACAATATCGGGGCTTTTGGCGGGGATCCCGATAACATCACGATCTTCGGACAGTCGGCCGGCGCGATGAGCGTGCAGACGCTGCTGTCTTCGGAGCTGACAGGAGACATGATCGCGAAAGCCATCCTGCAGAGCGGCGGCAGTTACGGGAAGGGAATTCACCGTGATATGCCATTGCAGGAGGCGGAGGAGTACGGCGTCAGATTCGCCAAGCTGGCCGGTGCGAAAGACCTGGAGGAACTTCGTGCCATGTCTGTACAGGACCTGGAGAAACCCTTTGGCCAGATGATGGAGGAAGCGTTTACGTCCGGTAAGGGATTGTTCCTGGTACCCAATATCGATCACTATTTATTGAAACAGGGTTATAATAACACGATCGAGGAGAAAAAGCTGAAGCACATTCCCTATCTGCTTGGCAGCACGAAGAACGATATCATGGTGACGAAAGAAGAACTTGCCGCCGGAGAGAAGGGAACCTTGTATGAAGGCTGTGCCGCGTTCAGTCATAAGATGGAAGAACTGTGGAACGAGCCTTCCTATGTGTATTATTTTACCAGACAGATGCCGGGAGATGAGGAGGGCGCGTTTCACTCTTCGGAATTGTGGTACATGTTCGGTACGGTGAAAAGATGCTGGCGGCCGCTTACGGAGGCGGACGAGAAGCTGAGTGAGCGGATGCTGGATTACTGGACCAATTTCATGAAGAATGGAAATCCCAACGAGGACGGCCTGCCGGAGTGGAAGCCGTGCAGTCAGGCAGAACCCTTTGTTATGGAATTTAATGTGTAGACAGCAGGAAGCCTAACCTGTATTATTTTATAACAGCCAGGAAAAGAATAAGTAGAGAGGTGCCGGGATGCCTGAGTGTCAGAATGTTGAGTGGAAAGCAAAATGGAAAGACGATTATCTGGAGTGGATCTGTGGTTTTGCAAATGCGCAGGGTGGTAAAATATATATTGGATGCGCTGACAATGGTACGGTGATCGGACTGCCGAATATTCGCAAATTATTGGAAGACATTCCCAATAAGGTTATTGATTCGATGGGGATCATTGTTGCAGTCAATCGGTTGGTTGAAAATCAAAAGGAGTATCTTGAAATTGATGTTCCGGCTTACCCGATTGGCATTTCATACAAAGGTTCCTATTATTATCGAAGCGGCAGTACAAAACATATTTTAAATGGACCTGCTCTGGAATCTTTCCTGTTGCGTAAACGAGGCGTGACATGGGATAATCTTCCTTTGCCAGCTTTTACATTGAACGACATTGATGACAGTGTTGTGTCACATTTCAAGAAGTGGGCGGCAAAGAAAGGGCGTGTGGACCAAAGTGTACTGGACGAACCGAAAGATGTCCTGATGAAAAAACTTCGGCTTATGAACGGGAATTATCTGACAAATGCGGCCATGCTCTTATTTAGCAAAGATCCGGAAGAATGGCAGCTGGGCGCTTATGTAAAAATTGGTTATTTTGAGACGGACGCAGATCTTCTTTATCAGGATGAGATTCGTGGTTCCTTATTGGAACAAGTTGACAGGATTGTTGAATTAATCTATTTGAAATATATGAAGGCTAAGATCTTTTATGAAGGAATGCAACGTGTTGAACGGTATTTTGTGCCAGAGGAAGGACTGAGAGAGGCGCTTTTGAATGCGCTATGCCATAAGTCATATCAGTCGGGCGTTCCGATTCAGATCAGTGTGTATGACGACAGGCTTTACATTGCCAATTGCGGATCGCTGCCTGAAAATTGGACTTTAGAAAGCCTGATGCAAAAGCACGCGTCCTGCCCATATAACCCGAATATAGCCAACGTATTCTATCTGGCCGGTTTTATTGAAAGCTGGGGACGTGGGATAGAAAAAATGTGCGCAGCATGTAAATATGATGGCGTACCACAGCCAGAATACACGATCAATCCGGGCGATATTATGATCAAATTTACTGCACCAAAGGATCGAATTATCCGGGTGAATGATAGGGTGAACGATAGGGTGAACGATAGGGTGAACGATAGGGTGAATGATAATGAGCAGAAACTGTTGATCTTGATTTCTGAGGATCCGGGCTATACGATATCTCAATTAGCAGAAAAGTTGGAAGTAAGCCGTAAGACCGTAGCTGCTCGAATAAAGAATCTCAAAGAAAAAGGATGTATTGAACGGGTTGGTTCAGATCGGCGGGGATATTGGAAAATAGTAAAATAGTCGGGAGCCGTTCTTTTACGTCCGACGGAGTCTGTTCCTTGTGCCTGGAAAAAACAGGAAGAAGTTAATTAATTATATATCTTAATTAAAATTAACACAAAACCTTGACTTTTGTTAACTAAGTTACTAAGATATAAGAAAATCGCAACGAAAGGAAGGGCTGGGAGATGAAGACTGTACAAATATATCTGGATACCATTGCCAAAGTGGCGTCCTTTGTTGATGTTATTTCGGAATATGATTATGACTGTAATCTGAGCTCCGGGGAATATCTGACAGATGCAAGATCGGCGTTGGGAATTTTCAGTCTGAATCTGCTGAGGCCTATGGAACTGACTATTCATACCGAGAATGAAGTGGATGAGATGCTGGAAGCGCTGGAGGAATATATGCATCCGGAATGAGCGGTAAGCGGCAGTGTGTGCGCCTGAAACCACAGCGTGGTCGACCGGATGCTTGCGGCGGCAGTTGACAGATATATCCAGAATGTTTATAGTTAATTGAGAGGCAGGAAATATTAAATTAACTATGGAGAGTTACAATGGCGAAAGGCGTAACATTGACGGATATTGCGGAACGGGTCGGCGTCAGTAACGTGGCGGTTCATAAGGCGCTGACCGACAAGCCCGGTGTAAATGCACAGCTGCGGGATCAGATCAAGGCACTGGCGAAGGAGATGGGGTATACCGGCACGACGGCCGGAACGGGCAGGGTAAAATCCTTCGAAAGAACAGGAAATATCGGAGTTATCATACCGGAACAATATTATGGTTACTCGATCTCTTTTTACGGAAGATTATATGAGGAAGTAGTCAAAGCGTTGTACAAACACGATTATTTCGGGATCATGGAACTGCTCACGGCCGAAAATGAGAACAGTGTGGCCGTGCCGCGGGTGATGCAGGGACAGAAGGTGGACGGGCTGATCCTTCTGGGGCCGATGAACAGGCGATATATTGAGTTTATGACGTCGCAGGAACAACTCCCGGTTTTCTTCCTGGACAATTATATTCCGACGGTCACATCGGATACGGTCATTTCGAATGGGTATTATGCGGCCTATGTCATGACGGACTATCTGATCGGCCGGGGACATAAGCGGATCGGCTTTGTGGGAAGTGTAGATGCTTCCAGCAGCATTGCGGACAGATACTGGGGGTACCGTAAAGCGCTGCGGGATCATGGAATCTTATATGAAGAGAGTTGGGAGATTCCGGATCGTGACGAGAAGACGGGGGCGTTTACGTCGATCGTGGATGGCGCTGACGGCATGGATGCTTATGTCTGTAACTGCGATTTTATCGCGGATATCGTGATACAGAATCTGGAGGCAAAGGGATATCAGGTTCCGCAGGATAAATCGGTGGTCGGCATTGACGATTTTCTGCCGTCGGGTGTCGATAATACCCGAATCACCACATACAGGGTGGATATGGAGCAGATGGCTGAAAAATGCGTGGAGTCGCTGATCAGGAAGATCAAAGGAGAGGTATACGTAAAGGGGATTCAGCTTGTTTCCGGCGGGATCGTGTGTAAGAGATCCGTGGCGGACAGAGCGCCTGCCGGTTAGTATGGACCGGATCATAAAGTAAAACTGCATAGTCCTGATCCTGTGGGACAGAAACAAGAAAGAATGGCGTGGTCTATGCCATTCTTTTTTTTGCTCGATAGGAAATTGCGCCGGCGCGCTCGATTTTTTGAAGTGCAGGAGATACGACAGTATGACCTGTCTTGTGGATAATACACAAAAAAGGGGAAATTAATTTGGCAAAAACGGCGAATTTACGATAAAAGTGTTAATGACATTGATTAAATTAATTAATTGCGATAGATTAATATTAATAAATAAAAAAGTTAATTAACAAAAAAGGGAAAAGTGTTAATGAGAAAAAGAGTAAAATCTATCACAGGAATCATGTTGGCAGTTGCCATGATGGGAACGCTGCTGACAGGCTGTGGCAATGCGGCATCAGGGGAAGGCGGAGGAGAGAGCGGCGCAACAGAGGTGGAAACGGCCCTTTCGGTGGAGACGAAGCTGACGAACACAAAGCTGGAGGGGGAGAAGGACGACAGTAAAAAGACGGTGACGACTCTCCTGGAGTTTACACCGGAGCCGGCAGGACATGGACATCCATACGTGGAGGGCGGTCCGAACTGGTCACTGCAGCCGCTGATCTATGAGACGCTCTGCGACTATTCTTCACAGCCGGAAACAACCTTTAAACCGCAGCTTCTGGAAAGCTATACCTGGGAAGATCAGGTGCTTACCATGAAGCTGAAGGAAGGACTGAAATACAGCGACGGGTCTGAGATCAACGCGGATGAACTGCTGAACAACATGTATATGGATCTGTCAAACCAACAGCTGTTGATCTATGCGGCATCCATAGAGAAACTGGACGATCTGACGGTGCAGGTCACCTATACCAAGAATTCGAGCCTGATCGTGACTTACCTCCTGAAATCACTCCTGATGTTCCCTTCTTCCGAGTACGGACAGTGGGCTGCGGTTTACCAGGATATCTTTGAGAATATGAGGGAACTGAACGACGAAGGCGACTATGAGATGACGGAGGAAGGCCAGAAGCTTTTTGATGAGACGACGCTGGATTGCAATAACTATCTGCCGAAGATGACCGAGATCAAGACATCCGGCGCTTACAGGATCGAGACGGTGACGTCCGATGAGATCACGCTCAAAGCCAATCCGAATTACAGGAACGAACTTGACATCGATACGATCGTGGGTATCCGCCAGTCCAGCGCGGAGGCATTCCAGATCGCGGTGCAGAATGAGGAGATGGATCTGGAAGCGGGCGGCCTCTCAACGGATTTGGCCCTCACGGTTGCGAAGCAGAATAAGGACACCATCCGCCAGGTGGGGATTCCGGCTTTTTCCCAGTGGGGCTTCTGCATGAATGTCAACAAGGCGCCTACGGATAAACTGGAAGTCAGACAGGCGATCGCCTATGTGATCGATACGGAACAGATCGCTCCGGCTTCTGAACCGGGTATGATCGTGGCGGATCAGTATGCGACGGCCATGCCGCTATCCCTGCGTGACAAGTACCTGTCAGAGGAAGACTTGGCTTCCATGACGAAATACGACCTGAATCTGGAAAAGGCGACACAGCTTCTGGAATCCGTTGGATGGACGAAACAGGGCAGTCAGTGGGTAGACGAGACCGGGGCTGTTCCGGAGATCATCATCGGTGGTATCGGCAGTTATCAGGTAGAATTGATCATGGGAGAGGCAGCCGCAAATATGCTGCAGGAATTCGGCATCAAAGCCTCCTTTGTGTCCAAAGAAGTCAGCGCGTACAGTGATTATTCCCAATCTGGCCAGGCGCATATGATCATTGACGGTTTCGGCAGCGCGCAGAGTACGCAGCATCCTTACGAGGTATATGCCGGCATCTGGTGGTATGGAAAGAGAATGAATCTGACCTTCCCGGAGTCGGGAGAGAAACTTGTCTGGAAGGATGACGTTACGGGAGAAGATTTCCATTATGAGGATGTTGTCAACGAACTGAAACTGGCCAACACGGATGAGGAGATCTCTGCGGCGGCGCTGAAACTAGCCAAATTCCATAACGATAATCTGTGGTACATACCGGTTACGGATCAGTGCTTTATCTACAGGATCCACAACGACAAGCTGTCTCTGCCGGCGGTTGAGACAGGTGATGCGGTTTCGGATTTCGTGTGGTCCGGCACTTCCAGTGTGGTGCTTGGTAAGCTGATCCACAGCGGAGAGATGTATTATATAAAGTAAACGGGGATTCCGTGCTGCCTGACATGTGCCGGCGGCACGGATCATTGATAAGGAGAATGCTATGGCACAAAAAATAATAAAAACCTTTCTGACTTTGATCATATCGTTGGTGCTGGTGTTTTTTATCGTAAAAGCCATGCCGGGCGATCCGGTCGAAACGCTGACGCAGCAGTATATGACTACGGACAAATTGCCGTATGAGCAGGCTTATGAAAGAGCGAAGATCGCGCTGAATTACGATCCGGAAGTGCCGGTCATGCAGCAGTTCGTAAACTATATCGGACAGCTGCTGCACGGTGATATGGGACAGTCCATGTCTTACAAGGACTCTGTGGTCAATATCGTGCTGGGCGCCCTGCCATGGACACTTTTAGTCTGTTCGATCTCGCTGCTGCTGTCTTTCATCGTGGGCAATATCGTCGGACTGTTCATCGCCTGGAAACGCAGTAAGGTATGGGACGGGGTATCAGGCTGTCTTCGGTTCCATACCGGATTATATCGTGGCCTATCTGCTGGTGGCGTGCTTTTCGATCGGACTGGGTATCTTCCCGGCGCGCGGTGCGTATGATTCGGAATCCATACCCGGCTGGAACCTGACTTTCATTCTGGATGTGTTGTACCACGCCTGTCTGCCGGTGCTTTGCTATTTCCTGACGACCGTGGCGTCCTGGATCATGGGAATGAAGGCTATCTGTATCGGGCTTCTGGGAGAAGATTACATGAATTATGCGCGGGCAAGGGGCCTGTCCAGAAACAGGATCCTGTTTACTTATCTTGGCAGGAATGCCATGTTGCCCCAGATCACCAGTCTGGCGATCTCCTTCGGCCTGCTGTTTGGCGGATCGCCTGTTATAGAGAATCTGTTTGTCTATCCCGGGGTGGGCTTTTATCTGAATTCGGCGATCAGCAGAAGAGACTATCCGCTGATGCAGGGCATGTTTATGATGATCATTATGATGGTGCTGATCTCGGGACTGGCGGCGGATGCCTTGAACAAGCGGCTGAATCCCAGGCTGAGAGAGAAATAGGGAGGAGGTAGAAAGCCATGAAAAAAGAAATGACGATAAAGCGCTCTGCCGACAGGCAGGGAACCCTGACGGAAGGCATAAAGGATTTCTTCAAGATCATATGGAGAAATAAGATGTCAAGGGTCGGTTTGATCATCGTAGCGTTGTTTATCCTGATCGCGATCTTTGGTCCGCTGCTGGTGGCAGACCCGGTGAGCAACTTTGGCATTCGGCTGCGGGCGCCGTCTGCGCAGCATTGGCTGGGAACGGACTATGCGGGACGGGATATCTTTTCCATGTTCATCAAGGGAACCAGGACGGTATTGATGGTGGCTCTGTATGCGGGCATCTTCGCGGTGGTCATCGCCTGCGGGGTAGGGATCACGGCCGGACTGCTGGGCGGCAAAGTGGATACGGTGTTGATGATGATCACGGATATCGTGCTGACCATGCCGCAGTTCCCGGTCATCATGGTCTTGTCGATGGTCATCAACGTGAGCAATAATATTCTGTTCGGCCTGGTGCTTGGAATCTGGTCCTGGGCGGCGCTTGCGAAAGCGATCCGGACACAGGTGCTGACGCTGAAAGACAAGGATTTTATCGAGGCCAGCAGGATCATGGGTATTTCCAATATCGATATCATTACGAAGGACGTACTGCCTAACATTGTTTCCTTTGTGGCGATCAACTTTATTTCCATTATGAGAGGGGCGATCGTTTCTTCGGTCAACCTGATGGTGCTGGGGCTTGTGCCGATCAATGGAACACACTGGGGGATGATGCTGCAGATGGCGATCGCGCAGACCTCCCTGCTGTATGGCGGGTTGCAGCCGATCGTGAATTTCATGACGCCGATCATGGGAATCCTGCTGTTCCAGCTGGGATGCTACTTATTCGCAATGGGACTGGATGAAGCCATGAATCCAAGGCTGCGCAGATAGGGGGAGACAAATGGAAAATATAAGAGAGAATGTGATCATAGAAGTAAAAGACCTCTCCATTGACTTTCAGGTGGAGAGAGGTGTTCTGCGGGCATGCGACCATACATCTTTTGACATCTACAGAAATGAGACGATTGCCATCATCGGTGAGAGCGGAAGTGGTAAGTCAACCTTGTGTTCCGGGATCCTGAATATGGTCAATGTGCCGGGCAAAGTTTCCTCCGGGTCGGTCACGTACTATTCGGAGTATCAGCATGCCAAGGTGGATATTCTGAAAATGAAACCGCAGCAGGAGACGGAGTTCCGCTGGAAGGAGATTTCCACAGTTTTCCAGGCGGCGCAGAACGCCCTGAATCCGGTGTTGAGGATCAAGGAGCATTTCTACGAGACGATCCTTGCGCATGATCCTGATGCGAAGCAGGAGGAGATGGACCAGAAGATCAGGAAAGTGCTGGGATATGTGCGTCTGGACACGGCGGTTATGGAATACTATCCGCATCATCTCAGCGGCGGCATGAAGCAGAGAGTGCTGATCGCCTTAAGTCTTGTGCTGGATCCCAAGGTGATCATTCTGGATGAGCCGACCACGGCGCTGGATGTGGTGACGCAGTATTATATTCTGCCGCTTCTTTCCAATATCCAGAAGGGCTTTAAGATCACTATGGTATTCCTGACGCACGATATCGCAGTGGTGTCGAACATTGCGGACAGGATCGCGGTCATGTACGGAGGAGAGATCGTTGAATACGGCAGAACGGAAGATGTGCTTGGCAACCCGATGCATCCTTATACGAGAGGACTGGTGGATGCCATTCCGACGCTGCACGATGATGTGACTCAGAGAAAGGCCATTCACGGGACGCCGCCGGATCTGACACAGCTATTCGAATACTGTAAATTCAAGGACAGGTGCCCGGTGTATCAGGCAGGCAAGTGTGAGGCCAGCTACGAGAAGACCAGGAAGATGTATAAGACCGGTGAAGGGAAGTATTCCAGATGCTACACATGGGCCGAAGCGAATGCGGAAAAGGGAGGAGATTGATATGGATATCTTAACCGTAAATAATATGGGCATCTCTTTCGACAGCAGGACGAAAAAGAACGAGAAGGTTAAAATCCTGCAGGATATCAACATTTCCGTTGGAGAAGGGGAGATCGTGGCGCTTGTGGGAGAGAGCGGATGCGGCAAGACAACTTTGGGCAAGGCCATGGTCGGCATTCACAGGCCGACGACAGGAACGATCTGCTACAAAGGAAAGGACATCAGCACACTGGACAAAAAGGAATTTATGGAGTATCGTCTGGGTGTACAGATGGTGCATCAGGACTCTTTTGCGGCGCTGAATCCCAACCGGACAATCTTCCAGTCCCTTTCGCTGCCGATCCTGCACAATAAGATCGCCAGAAACAAGAAAGAAGCGGAGGAGATTCTGCACGACTATTTTACGGAAGTGGGGCTGACGCCGCCGGAACAGTTTCTCTATAAGTATCCGCATCAGCTGAGCGGCGGACAAAGACAGCGTATTCTTCTGGCGCGGGCATTGTCGGTGAAGCCCAAGGTGATCGTTGCGGATGAGCCGGTTTCCATGGTGGACGTATCGCTGCGGATTGCGCTGATCGATCTGATGACCAGGATGAATCAAAAGTATCATATCTCCTTCGTCTATATTACCCATGATCTGGCGACGGCCCGCTATGTGGCGAAGGACGGAAGACTGGCGGTTATGTATCTGGGCAGGATCGTGGAGATGAACAATATCAGGGAGCCCATCGACGATCCCCAGCACCCTTATTTCCAGGCGCTGATCTCGGCGGTTCCCAGTCATATCGGTCTGGGAAAAAGCGAGATGAAGGATCTGCCGCTGCGCTCCCTGGATATGCCCAGTGTCAACAATCCGCCTTCCGGGTGCAGTTTCCATACCCGCTGCCCCTACTATAAGGAAGTGTGTGAGAAGGAAATCCCGCTGCTGCGGGATTATAAAGGAGGTAAGATCGCATGTCATCTGGCGGAAGAAATAGGACAGGACGCGGAACAGCGCAAAATATTTTTATCTTTCCGGCCTCCTCCCTGCGGTTTCGTTTCTACGGCAAATCTGCGCAGCTTACGGTGACAAACCGTCACTGCTATTGGAGCAATACGCTTGGCGCGATCGTAGACGGTGTACAGAAGCGCTTTGATCTGCAGAATGAGGGCAGGACAGTGATCAGGCTGCTTGACGACGGGGAAAA
The DNA here is from genome assembly GCA_947564645.1 of uncultured Lachnospiraceae bacterium. GTDB lineage: Bacteria > Bacillota > Clostridia > Lachnospirales > Lachnospiraceae > UBA3282. The sequence continues at coordinate 1,172 of CANOCU010000040.1, read as the reverse complement.
CGGCGAGCATGATATTATGGTATTTAAGCGGGCGGACAGCTGCCATGAATTGATCCTGGAAGAATTGGAACTGTCGGAGGGCGGCTGTCTGCTTCCGGCGCCGGAGAAGCCGAAACGCAGAATAGAGGTGTACGGGGATTCCGTATCGGCCGGGGAAGTATCGGAGGCGGTTCACTGCATTGGCAGGGAGGACCCGGAGCACAACGGCGAGTTCTCCAACAGCTGGTATTCCTATGCGTGGATGACGGCCAGGAAACTGAACGCGGAGATTCACGATATTGCGCAGGGCGGTATAGCGCTTTTAGACGGGACCGGGTGGTTTCTGGAGCCGGAAGCGGTCGGAATGGAGAGCGTGTGGGATAAAGTACATTATAATCCGGTACTCGGCAGACAGACGAAATGGGATTTTTCCCAGTATACGCCGCAGGTCGTGATCGTGGCCATCGGACAAAATGACAGCCATCCGCTGGACTATATGAAAGAAAACCCGGACGGCGACAGAGCGAGGCATTGGCGGCAACGGTATGGATTATTCCTGCGAAGGCTCCGCTCGCAGTATCCGAAGGCACACATTGTCTGCTGTACGACGCTGTTGGAGCATGATCCGGCCTGGGACCGTGCGATCGGGCAAGTCTGCGGGGAACTGGCGGACGAGAAAGTGACACAGTATCTTTTTCGAAGAAACGGTAAGGGAACGCCGGGCCATCTGCGGATTCCGGAAGCGGAAGAAATGGCGGAAGAGCTGGCGGCATATTTGGGGAATCTTGAGATAGAAGGGTGGAATGAATGATGGAGCGGGTGAATCTGGCAAGGCTCAAGGAATGTATGCGGCGCGCCATGCGTGGCGAGCTGCTGAAGATCGGGTTTCTGGGGGGATCGATTACGCAGGGGAGCAATGCATCCAGGCCCAGATATACCTATGCATACAGAGTTTTCAGCTGGTGGAAGGAGAACTTTCCGGATGCGGAGTTTCATTATATCAAAGGCGGCATCGGCGGAACGTCGTCGCATTATGGCGTGGCGCGCGCCGTTTCCGATCTGTTGATGTATCAGCCGGATTTTGTGGTGGTAGATTTCAGCGTAAACGATGAGGCGGAAATTTTCTTCAAAGAGACATTCGTGCGCCCGTTAGGGTGTATGCCATAAACCGCCTTTAGCAAGCGGTAGACAAA
>CANOCU010000039.1 GCA_947564645.1 uncultured Lachnospiraceae bacterium | reverse complement strand
GTCTGCGTCTCAGATGCCCCGTCAATATACGCCGCTTCAACGATCTCATCCGGAATACTGGATGTGAAGTAAGATTTCATGAGCAGAACGTTAAATCCGTTCGTCACCAGGCCCGGCAGCAACAACCCCCAGAAAGTATCCTTAATATGGAAAATATTCACGTAGTTAATATAGGTCGGGACCAATCCGCCGTTAAACAGCATGGTAAAGAAAACGTAGAAAGTAAGAACGCCTCTTGCCGGAAGTTCTTTCTTGGAAATAGCATAGGCAAGCAATGTTGTGACGGACAACGACAATACCGTTCCCACAGCCGTAAGCCTGAAGGATACGAGATACGCCTTCAAAACCTGCGGATTTTCTACAAAAATATAATGATAAGCATCCAAACTGAACTTCTCGGGAAAATAGCTGTAACCGTTCCGGATCAATGTGTTATTGTCTGTAAAGGAAGAGATGATCACCAGGAGCAAAGGCGCCACCGCTAATATCGTCATGATTATCATAACAACATTGCCAATAAATTGAAAGCGTTTTTCGTCTTTTGACTTCATAATTCCCTCTCCTTCCCCTAAAATAACGCGCTGTCCGGATCTATCTTACGAACGATCAGGTTCGCGGACATTACAAGGATAAATCCGATCAGTGACTGATAGACGCCTGCTGCCGTAGCCATAGGCATATCGTTTCTCTCCAGCAGTCCCCTGTACACATAAGTATCTATGGTCTGCGTCACATTCATCAATACGCCGCTTTGCTGGGGCACCTGATAGAACAGGCCGAAATCCGAATAGAAGATGCGCCCGACAGAGAGCAGCACCAGCATGATGATCGTAGGCCTTAGAAGCGGCAGCGTAATCTTTCTGATCTGCTGCCATTTGGATGCACCGTCAATGGCAGATGCCTCATAGATCTCTCTGTCAAATCCCAGGATCGTGGACAGATACACGATACAGTTGTAGCCCACACCCCTCCAGGTCTGAACAAATACCAGGATGAAGGGCCAGTATTTCGGTTCCGTATACCAGGGGATCGGTTCCTTGTCAAATAAGGGAAAGATACTGTTATTCAAGAATCCGTTTTCCGAACTCAGGAAAGCAAACACCAGATAACTGATGATGACCGTAGACAAAAAATGAGGCAGCAGGATGGTGGACTGATAAACCTTCTTCCATCTCGTGGTAAGTTCCGATAAGATAATGGCAATCGAAACTGCCATGATCACGTTAACGATGATAAATAAGATATTGTAACCCAGTGTATTTCTTGTAATGATCCAGGCATCCTGTGTCCGGAACAGATATTTGAAATTTTTGAGCCCTACCCACGGCGAACCCCAGATCCCCTTTTTCGTGGAATATTTCTTAAATGCCAGCACCAGGCCCGGAAGCGGCATATAATTATTGATAAACAGATAGATAATGCCCGGAAGAGCCATCAGATATACGGGAATGAATCTTTTGACAAGTTTTAAAGTCTTCCTGGAATCCCTCTTTACTTTTGCTGTCTGTTTCATAGAAATCTCCATTCTTGCTCAACGCGCGAATTTGAGCGCAAGCACAAATTTGCCTGTGAAAAATTTATTTTTCACAGTATGCCAGCCTTTCTTATACAAGAGAAAAAGGAACAGGAATCCTAGATTTCCATTCCTTTTTCCCGTTTTCAGATACATCCGTCAACTATTGCTTATTCGACACCGTTCTCGGCTGCCCATGCCTCCAAAGCCGCCTTCTTCTCATCCATATAAGTCGAAAGTCCCGCAGCCTCCAGTCTCTCATTGAGCTCGGCAATACCTGCCTCCGGCTCGATCAGACCAAATACAAGGCTGTTTCCATATTCTTCCCATACATTGGTCAGGGCCGTATATTCCGCGCTTACTGCCGAGGAGTCAAAGCTGAAGCCAAGCGCCTTGGACTTCATGGCATTATTATTGAAATCTATCGTTTTCTCCCAAAGGTCAATATCGTCCCCCTCACGTACATAGGTCGGATACTCACAAGGCATCATCCATGCCCACACCAGATTGTAATACTCTACTGTCTGCTCGGTCACTCCCTCCGGGAAAGTACAGTGGCCGGACTCCGTGAGAACATAGTCCACACCTTCTTCACCCCACAGAAGCAGGTTGGTCACTACAGGGCTGGTATACAGATCGTTCAGAACCGTCATGGCAGCCTCAGGAGCTTCCGTCGTGGAATTGATGCTCCATGCAGCGCCAACAGGCGCACTGCTCGCCACGAAGTCAGGACCTAACTGGAATACAACGGCATCCCGGCCACCGCGTTCTGCTTCTTTCTGACGTACAATACCCGGCTTTCCGGCCGTCGTATCAGCGATCAGGGTACCGGCAATAACCTGTGCTCCGCCGTTCTGTGTCTCGGTAGCGGCATCCTTCGACATAAAGCCTGCCTGCTGCCATTCATACATCAGCTCACAGTACTCCCTGAACATATCACTGGTAAACAGATTGGATACTTCCAGGCTGTTGGACGGATCCAGAAGAACGCCAAACACATCTCCGCCAATGGCATCATAGGCAAGCTTCTGTCCAAGATAGCCATAATTCCAAGGATACACTACATTTACATCAGGATATGCCTCATGAAGCTGTGTAAACAGCTCCGTCATATCCTCTGCAGTTGCAGGGTTGACTTCTTCCATGTTGATCCCGGAATAATCATAGTCGATACCATCCATGTACTCCTTGTCGACTACGACGCACCACATACCGGTCGCAAGATCACGCATACAGGGAATCCCATACAGGGTACCATTTACGACACAACCCTTTAAGAACTCCGGATCGATCAGTTCCACAATATCCTTGCCATAGTTATTGAGCAGATCGCCCTCATTCAGATCATAGGTGCTCTCATTGGCTACCGTATTCGAGAAATTCATGACGCCTGAGCTGAAGATATCCACCTGCTCTCCTGAGGAAAGCATCATATTCACACTCTGCGTATAATCACCCATAAGGGAAGTTACAAACTCAACATTAATGTTGTAAGTGTCCAGATAATATTCTTTGATCTTACCAAATACTCTGTCTTTTCCGGGCACGGAGTCATCGTTACAGTATAATGCAACAACGATCGTCTCTCCTCCAAAATCAGTGATCAGATCGCCTGCAGGCTCCTTAGCAGCTGCCTCATCATCGGACGCCTCATTTCCTGTGTCTTCCACTGCCGGCGCGGCTGCGTCGCCACCAGTCGTTTCAGCCTTTCCTCCCCCACATCCGGCGAGGGTTCCCGCCACAAGGCCAAAGCACATCATAAGCGCAAGTATCTTTTTCATGCAATAGTTCCTCCTTCGTTTATTCAAGAAGTTCTTATCGGCCGATATTTTCTTCTCATTATTATGCCATTATTATAGCTGTTTCCGGTACCAAAAAATATTCACACATCTTAGCTGTTATTGCACTATTTTGATATCTTTTCCCCATCAATACAGGCAGTAGTATTCCTGCAGTCTTCTGGAGACATCATAGGCAAATCTTCTGATCTGTGCACGGTCACGCATCTCTTCCGGAATATCCCGTAACGCAGACAGCCGGGCAGACAACAGATCATCCATCGGAACGATCTCGCAGCATTCCAGAATATTCACGCATACCTCTGCCGCTTCCAGGATCTCGTCCGTGGTAGCCTCAAATCTGGTGAAAAGACTCTGCTTATCCACAGAAAGCGCCTTCTTGACCCGTTCCACTGCCACTGCGGCGTATTCTTCGCGGTTCCCCTGTGGGATCACTCTGCTCGTACCTCTGTTCCTGTAGAAGCCAAACATAGCTGCCACAATAGAAGGATCACGCACCGTTCCATCCGGATATACGATCCCATGAAGAGGCGCCCAGAAGCCTTCGATCACCAGATTGAACAGGTAATATCCATAGTGGAACTCTTCACAGAACTGAAGTTCCACATCATACGGGTTCGCACGGCCGATGCAGCCCATCTCGTTATTGATAACCGGCTTGCCGCCCTGTTCCCCGGCGATCTTCCCGGCATATTCATATACTTCCCGGATGTCCTTCCTGGTTGTCAGATAATCATGGAATGCGATCACATCAACCAGATCTGCCGTGGATTCCAGATGCTCCTTCAGCTCATGGCCCACAGTGATCGGCGTATCGTCGTCCAGTTCACGTACCATCTGACATTGAAGTCTCAGATCATGCTCAATCTTCTTATAGCGGGATTCATACTCTTGTACAGGACAATTTCTCAAATAGTCGTTACAGAAGGGCTCGTTATATACGTCCCACATCAGCAGATTAGGCTCCTTCTTCAGCAGACGGATCATCGCCGTCAGGAAAGCATGCTTCTTATCCCATTCCTCCTGCGTCAGAAGCTCATAAGTACGGATCTGGTTTCCACTTGAAAAAATGGGCATAATGCTGATCCCATGAGCGGCGCACAGCCTTGTATAATCCAGTATGTTCCTTTCTACGGTCTCGGGATCCTTATGCCACTGCGCTTCCCTGATCCAGGTACGGACGGAATTGACGCGCAGCCTTTGCGCATATCCCAATTCCCGATCCAACTGCTCCATGGAAGCTCCCTCTCTTGGTCCATGGTGTACGCCTCGGATCTCACTGTAATCTGATTTCACTCTGTCTCTCCAGGTTTTCATAATCTGCCTTTTCCTTTCTGCCGCACATACGGCATTTCCTGTTCCTATGATCTAACCGATTCCCTTCCATAGTGATCCGGCCGCCGGCACTGCCTGGCTATGCAGGAGGCATCCCACGGACCAAGCCTTTATCGGTATTTTCATTATAGAAAGGAGTCTGTCGAAAAACTATGTACATATTTGAGCGAATGTTTCAATATTCTTACAACTTCCGGTTTGTCAATTGCTTTTCCTCTTCTATAACATTACTATGTTACTATTCACAGCTTCCGGCTGCTCATAGTTATGGCATTTGCATATTACACAATGGAGGATTTATGTTTTTTCGTAAACGACAGTACTCACTTTTTTCTCAGCTGATCAAAATTGTTTTAGTGATATACGGCCTTTTTTTAGGTTCCTTTCTGGTTCTTTTTCTGTTTCTGAACCACAATATGCGCACTAATCTCTATGACAGCTACTACAGAACGATTGATTATTGTCTGGACGAGATCAAAAATGATCTGGAGATCGCCCGGCGCTCCGTTGTATCGACGCTGTATAATAATCCTGATCTGTCCCAATTGTCCGCTTCGGACAATATCATGACGGTCTCCGCCTGTGAATCACGCCTTCGGAGAACGCTGAGTTCTTATTTGCTGTGTTATTCGACCGTGGACGGGTTATTTTTCTACAGCGAATACAATGACCGCTTTATTTCCGAAGCCAGAGCCCCCAACAATTCCTTTTCCATCTATTTCAGAAATTCTCTGCGGTCGGTGGATTTCGATGCCTTTGCCAGGGAGCTTACTTCCCAGAAGAGTTCCTTTGCTTTCTATGAAGTTGACGGCAGTTACTGTCTGGCGCGTATGTTTGCCTATAAGGATACCATTGGCGGAGTGTGGGTCGATGTGGATACCATTATGAAAGATCTGGAAGAAAGCACTTCCGGGGATACTCTCTGCGCCTTTCTGAACGCGCCCAGTCCAGAGGTTCCCGTCGTCAATCAGACCGCCGATCTTCGTGAGATGGCACAGCTTCTGGGCGTAGATCACCAGATCGTAACCTGTTCCGGCAGCAAATATCTGAAGTTCGAGATCACGCCCTCCTTTTGCCAGTCGGATCTGCTGATCCTGATGCCGTATTCCTATCTGCAGCAGACACTGCATTTCCGGTTTAAACTGCAAAGCGTATTCATTGTTATGCTCACGCTTTGCTTTCTCTCCACCTTTATCCTGTTCAGCACCAGGCTGCGTCTGCCGATCCGCGAACTGTACAGGATCTCGGAGACAGTTAAGGAGAATCCTCAGCTTGAAGCACTTAAGCTGCAGGAGGTCAGCCGCTGCAAGGAGGTCAGGGAGATTCACGAGGAAGTCATCCGGCTTCTGGAGCATATCGATTCTCTTGAAAACCAGGTGCTGCGGGAACAGCTTCTGAAAAAAGAGTACGAGCTTCTGAGTCTGCGCAATCAGGTATCGCCTCATTTTCTGATCAATTGCCTGAGTGTTATCTCCTCCATGGCAGGTACCTCTGTAAGCCGCACCGTCTTAAAATCCATGATCTCCACTCTGGCCGGACATCTGCGCTATACCCTTTCCACCAAGCCCTTTGTCAGCCTGGCAGAAGAAATGCACTTTGTACGCAATTATTATGATCTGAACAGCTATCGGTATCCCGACAGTCTGACCTGGCAGATCAATATACACGGGCTATGCGATAATGCGGCTGTCTTTCCGAGTCTTGTTCTGATGTTAAATGAGAACTCTATCAAGCACAATTTAAGCAGCAGCGAAAAGCTGAAACTTACCGTCACTGCCTTTGAGGAGCAGAATGAAAGCGGACAGGTCTATGTGCATATCAGACATACGGACACGGGGATCGGCTTCCCGGAGCAGCTGTTGGAAGATCTGAACAACCCGGCTCCCGCTGTGGAAGAGATTGCCAACGGATCCAGGATCGGACTCTACAATATCAAGAAGAGGATTCTCTTGGCATATGGTGACTCTCACACCAGTATCCTTTTTTCCAATCTCCCAGGTGGAGAAGGGGCACAGGTGGACATCATTCTTCCCTATATTTCCTACCAGGATTCTTAAGATTGCATACTGATCTTGCGTGTTGAAAGGAAGGTACCCATGAAAATACTGATCATAGACGATGAATTTTATATTATTGAGGACATCCGTCTGAATACCGACTGGGAAAAACTGGGCATCAGTGAACAATATACGGCTCACAGCGTACAGGAAGCGAAAAAAGTGATGGAGCAGCATCCTGATATGAATATTGTCCTTACAGACATCGAAATGCCCAAAGAAAACGGATTTGACCTTATCCGATGGCTCCACGAAAAGAATCTGAATCCTGTGGTTCTGCTGCTTACCGGTCACGAACGGTTTGACTATGCCCATTCCGCCATTGAACTGCATGTCTTAAGCTACCTTACCAAACCGGTGGATATTGCCCATCTGGAAAGCGCTCTGGAAAAGGCTGTAAAAGAGAGCAAACTAAGAAATGTATATCCCGAATTATTTCGGATCAATCCGGAAACGGAGCCGCAGGCGCCAACGATCGAGATCATCCGGGACTGTGTGCGCAAGAACCTCTCTTCCCCCGATCTGAACCGACAGCTCATTGCAGAATTTGTTCACATGAATCCGGATTATATCTCCGCCATTTTCAGCAAGAAGACCGGAGAATCTCTCACCAGCTTTATTCTGAAGGAACGGCTGAAAGCCGCAAAGGTCATGTTGGCCACCACGGACTATTCCCTACAGGAGATCAGCTACAGAACCGGCTTTTCAACGCCTTCCTATTTTCAGCGGCAGTTCAAAAAGAGTGTGGGCATCACACCCAAAAGATATCGCATGGAAGAAAAGAAAAAGTAAATTTAAAAAGTAGATTCTGTTCACAAAATGATTGACACCTGCATAAAATGATGCTATAGTGTATAAAAATTCAATAAACCAAACCGTTGAAGCGGAGATAACGGCAATGATGCCTTTACAGAGAGCCTGCGATGCTGAGAAGCAGGTGAGAAACAAGTTGTCAAATGGACCGCTGAGGGCGCAGTCAAATGTGATCTTCACAGAGTATTCTGCGACGCTGCAGGCAGGCGTAACATGCCGGGGATATGTTGGTATCCTGCTAAGCGCACGGGTCATACCGTGAATCAAGGTGGCACCGCGGATAGTGTCATACAGTTTTGATCTGTATCTATTCGTCCTTGACAGAGAGTTTCTTTCTGTCAGGGGCGTTTTTTGTTTGACAGAAAGAGCTTGTTGTTACCGATCACACATTTTCACAAGGAGGTCACTACAATGAACAACGAAAAAATCCCTTACAAGATCTATCTCACCGAAAACGAGATGCCCAGGGCATGGTATAACCTGCGCGCCGATATGCAGACGAAGCCGGCACCGCTCTTAAATCCCGGCACCCATCAGCCGATGACAGCCGAAGAACTGTCCGGCGTTTTCTGTAAGGAACTGGTAGCGCAGGAACTGGACAACGATACGCCGTTCTTCGAGATTCCGGAGGAGATCCGCAATTTCTATAAGATGTACCGTCCTTCTCCTCTCGTGCGCGCCTACTGTCTGGAGGAGAAGCTTGATACACCCGCGAAGATCTACTACAAGTTCGAGGGCAACAACACCAGCGGCAGCCACAAATTAAATTCCGCCATTGCCCAGACCTATTACGCGAAGAAACAGGGCTTAAAGGGCGTGACCACCGAGACCGGAGCCGGCCAGTGGGGGACTGCCCTTTCCATGGCATGTTCCTACCTCGGTCTGGACTGCAAAGTCTATATGGTGAAATGCTCCTACGAGCAGAAACCTTTCCGTCGCGAAGTAATGCGTACTTACGGCGCATCGGTAACACCGTCGCCTTCCATGGAGACGGAAGTTGGCCGGAAGATCCTTGCCGAACACCCGGGTACCACGGGAAGTCTTGGCTGTGCCATCTCCGAAGCGGTGGAAAAAGCGGTGTCCAGCGACGGCTACCGCTATGTGCTGGGCAGCGTGCTGAACCAGGTACTTCTCCACCAGTCCGTCATCGGCTTAGAGACCAAGGCCGCCCTGGACAAATATAACATCAAGCCCGATCTTATCATCGGCTGTGCCGGAGGCGGCTCCAATCTGGGCGGCCTGATCGCGCCTTTTATGGGCGAAAAGCTCCGCGGGGAAACCGACTACCGCTTCATCGCCGTGGAACCGGCCTCCTGTCCGAGCCTGACCCGCGGCATATACGCCTACGATTTCTGCGATACGGGCATGGTATGTCCGCTAGCCAAAATGTACACCCTGGGCAGTGACTTCATCCCCTCGGCCAATCACGCCGGCGGCCTGCGTTATCACGGCATGAGTTCCACCCTGTCCGAACTGTATCATCAGGGATTGATGGAAGCCGTCAGCGTTAAGCAGACGGATGTGTTCGAAGCCGCGGAGTATTTCGCCCGCGTGGAGGGCATCCTGCCCGCACCGGAAAGTTCCCACGCGATCCGCGTCGCCATCGACGAAGCCGTAAAGTGTAAAGAGACCGGCGAAGACAAGACCATCGTCTTCGGCCTTACCGGCACAGGTTACTTCGATATGGTGGCTTACGAGAAATTCCATGACGGGAAAATGGATGACTATATCCCCACCGACGAGGAGCTGGCAGCCTACCGCAACAGACTTCCGAAATGCGAGTAAACTTCAAAACAGGCGGCAAAACATTCCGTTTTGCCGCCTGCCCGCATTCTGCTGGCAATTCCCGCCGCCAACGCCTCCCTACAAAATATAGGAATCCGCGTTCACCACTTTACTGCCTGCCGCTTCCTTTAACAATCCAAGAACCCCGCCGATCCCTTTTTCTCCATTCTGTCCGTCCCCTTCTTCCTGCGGTTCTCCGTCACTGATTCTCGCCACATTCGTGCAGATTAGCTGTAGGGCACTCCTCTGTTCCTTGCTGCAGAAGACCTGCGCACAGTTTTTCACGGAAAACTTCTCCAGGATCACTTCCGGCGATACCGCTTTATTGACCTTCAGAACCGCACAGTTTTCGATCTCCACCCCATCCGGCGAAGCGGTAAGCAAGGTCTCATCCACCACCACAAGCGCCTTGTTCGATATCTGCCGCCCTTTTATAAAAATCAGTTCCTTATAGGATGCATCCACTTTGGCGAAAGCTTCGGCCTGCCGCTTTAAGAGACGGATATCACCGTTTACCTGCAGCTTTTCCACCCGGTCAAAAAGGTTCTCGCTTCCGCCCCGCAGCGTCAGATCGCCGTCGATATACAGCTTCGTCCCGTACTTCCCAAGCAGCGCTTCACTCAATTCCACATCCTCGCCCACATAAGCAAAGCCTGCGGGCACCACATCCAGTTCTACATTATCGTCAAACATTACGATCGTCTGCGGAACCCGGTCCTCCCGTACCAGAAAGCATTTTGTCACGAAGTGCACATTCTTATCCGTGAGCGCCTGCACATCCACATCCGCATCGGTCAGTTTCACCTTGTGCTCCACATAATATTTCCCGTCCTGCTTTGCCCGCAGCGGAAAATATTTATCGATGACAAAGACCGGTTTCAGCTCGATACAGTCGTCCGGAATACAGTGCACTGAACCGTTGACTGCCAGCCTGTTCATATAGGGCGCCATGCTCTCCGGATATCTGGCGCTGCCGTTCACACAGATCTTCACCATATTGTCAAACGCCTTCTGCGACCCGGCACGGACAGACAGATTGCCGTTCACACACAGCACGGTCCTTTCCGTATACGCCGTGTCGCTGCCGATCTCGTAGTTGCCGTTGACAGAGACCGCCGCTACCTCACCTTCCACATCCAGCATCTCGTCCGTGTTACACAGCATAGGGAGCCTGTTCAATACTTCCCTGCTGCGCTCATCCACCAGGATAACATCCGCATTGATAACGATCTTCTCATAACCTGCGAGATTTTCTTCCTTGATCTTTCTGGCGTCACACACATCACAATTTAATACGAAATTTTTCTTCTCAAACATATTACCTTCCTCTTCCCTTTCTTTGCGTCCCGTTTTCACCCGGAACCGTTACCTTCGTTTTCCCTGACGGCCGTCGTCTTTCAGCGCCTGCCGCAGACGGTGTCTGGCTCCGGACAGCCTGGATCTTACCGTTCCGGGCGGCAGCCCGAAGAGCTTTCCCAGTTCCGCGGAGTTATAGCCTTCCAGATAGCGCAGGGTAAAAAGGATCCTCTCCTCCGGCGTAAGGACTGACAGAAGCTGCTCATCGTCCACCTGTGCATATTCCGCGTCCCAGGCGCCTTCCTCCGGCAGCTGTTCCGCCATCGTCTCGAAGGCCTCCCGGCGCTTCCTGTCTATGTACAGGTTCTTTACCGTGCGGTACATCCAGGCCCGGCGTTTGCCGGCGTCCATCCCTTCTAGCAGTCCGCCATTGATCAGCGCGCGCAGGAACGCCTCCTGCACCAGATCCTCCGCCACGGTCTTGTTTCCCGTCATGGCCGTACACCAGCCTGTCAGCTCCCGATAAAGGGAATCATACAATTCGTCAATCATATCTGTTAACAAGCTCCTTTCCCATTGTACGGCTCTGTACTCTCAGGCACAGATCGCTGCCGCAAACGCCCGCATGATCCGTCTCTTTTCAGCCTTGTATCCTGTCAGGTCTGCCGCCCTGTCCTCTGCGCTTTCATATAGATAACGTTTGAGAAGAAAGAAGTGTTCAAACTTTTTTATATTTTTCTTTCCTTATGCTCTGTAATATTTCTCAACGATCTCCTCGATCGTCGGTTCCTTGATCCTGATATCCTCCACCAGATAACTTTGTAGTACCGTCTCGATGATCTTCGCCGGTAAGATCTCTTCGTTTCTGTAAAAAGCCGTAAAGCTGCCCTCCCCCGCTTTCCACTTCTCCACACCGGGCAGTTCTATGTCCTCCCGAAACGGCATCTTACATAAGAATTCCACCGCGTGGAACCCCTCAAAGTTCTTCCTCACTTCCTGTAATTCCCCGTCCACGATGATCTCGCCGTGATTGATCAGGATGATCCTGTCGCACACCTCCTCGATATCGCGCAGATCATGGGTTATCAGCAGAATTGTCGTATTCCTCTCCTGGTTAATCCTGCGGATCATCTCCCTGATCTGCTTCTTGACTACGATATCCAGCCCGATCGTCGGTTCATCCAGAAACAGCAGCGCCGGATCATGGAGCAGCGCCGCACAAAGTTCCGCCCGCATACGCTGTCCCAGCGATAACTGCCGCACCGGCTGATGCAGAAACTCTTTCATCTGCAGGCACTCCGTATATGACTCCAGATTCCTGTCATAAGTCTCATCCGGTATCTTATAGATCTTTTTTAACAGCGTATATGTATCGATCACCGGCAAATCCCACCACAGCTGTGATTTCTGGCCGAAGATAGCCCCGATCTGCTTCGCGTTCTCCCTGCGGTACTTGTACGGCTCCCTGCCAAGAACCTCCACATCTCCCTCCGTCGGATGCAGGATCCCCGCCAGCATCTTGATCGTCGTGGACTTGCCCGCACCGTTCGGCCCGATGAAGCCCACCGTTTCTCCCTCGCGGATCTCAAACGAAATATTCTTTACCGCATAGATCGTCTTATGACTGCTCATCCCCGGCCGGTAACGCCTTGCGCGCTTCTCGGCGACAGTATAATTTCTGCTCAGATTGCTTACCTGTATGATATTCCTCATGTCTGTACTTCCCCTTAATTTTCCGGATCGCTCCCGATCCTATGCCATTGATGCATCCACCCGCTCCCTGTCCGGCCTTCAGCCGCCGGCTCCTGTATACCGCCTCAATCCCATCCGGAACACTCCCATCGCCAGAAGGAACCACAACACCCCCACAAACGGCGCGGCCAGGCCAAGCGCCGTCTCATACCCGTTCACACTCTTCCCGGTGATGAACAGCGTCGGATAATAATTGATAAACGCCCACGGCAGCACGAAAGTCAGAAAGAGCCGCAGCGCTTTCGGGTAAAGCACAAGCGGATAGTTTGTCAGCCCCCGCAGATCATAGAACAGCATATCGATCAGCGCCCCGGATTTCATCGTCCAGAAGCTGAACGCCCCGAATAAGATCATAGAGCCTGTCTGCATGAAAATACCGCCAATGACCGCCAGTACAAAATAGATGCCTGTCTGCAGGCTTACTATTTCCGTCTTTGCGGCAAACGCCGCACACAGGAAGATAATGGTGACAACGATCTGTCCAAGAAAAGTATCGCCGAATCTCTGAAAGATCATCTGCCTGAGCAATCCCTGCGGACGCAGCAGCATAATATCCAGCTGCCCGCTGATGATCAGATCCTCCAGCGCATATACACTATACCAGACCAGCATTCCGGAGACCGCATAGGTAAGCAGCGACAGCCCATATAGGATGGAAAGGTCTGAGAAATCCCATCCTCCCAGATCGTCCACACCGTTTACCAACACCCAGTAACTCATATAAGTGATCAGGTAGCAGTAGAAATTCGACGCCATCCCAAGCACGAAGCTCGTCTTATACTCTGCACGCGATCTGAAAAAAGTTTTGATATACACAAAATAAGTCGAAAAAAAGTCTCTCACCGGCATCTCCCTTCTCTGCCTCATCCGCCCTGTACGACACAGTGCAGCAGCGCTTTCCTGTATACCAGCGCCAGCACCGCCGCCATTCCGATATCCCACACGCCCAGTATCGCGAAATTCCATCCGATATTTACACAGCCGCTCCCCTTTAAGATCAGCTCGATCGGAAAAGAATACAGATACTGAAAAGGCATCAGCCGTACCGGCGTCTGCATCCACGCCGGGAACAGCGCGAGCGGGATAAAGCAGCCCGAGAAAAACCGTATCGTGTCATTCAGCAGTCTATTGAACGGCCAGATCTCATAAAACCGGAACGCCAGAAATCCGATCACCGTAAACGCCATCATATAGAACAGAAAGGCAAGAAAAACGGCGGCGGCGCCTAACAGCGCATACCCCGGCTCGATTCTTTTGATCTGCTCCCGGTAGAAGTAGAAAAGCACGGCGCCGGTGGGTATTCCTCTCACGATCACTTCCGCCGCCGTTTCCCCGGCCGTCTCAATGAAATTCAACTTCAGGAAACTGACCGGACGCAGCAGATCCACCGCAAAGGTTCCCTTATAGACTTTATCCGCAACACAGTCGGCATATCGCGAAGTATAAAGCAAGGAGATCAGGTTGGATAGGATGACATAGGACGTCATATACTGCCGCATCTCCCAGTCCTCCCAATAAATATAATGCCACATAAGAGCGGTGGCCGCGACAGACAATAAACTTCCCATGATGCAGAATAGATTATGCCATCTGTAGTGCAGCACCTTTTTCATTGATATGGTGAAATAACTCATCCGCACGCTCTCCTCTCTTTGGCTTGGGCTGCATGGCACGGGTACGCTCATTTATCCTCCCGAATACATGCCAGTTTTACAAAAACAAAAGCAGGATAACTTCAGTATTTGGTTTCCTGCTTTTACATAATGATTCCCAAAGGCACTCTTCTTTGGCTTCACTTGAAGCATTTAAGAATGACTCTGATACACTCATTACAATTTTTCTTATGATCGACATAAGATACATGACATGTGATTTTCTTATTGCTATCAATCATTCCTGACACGCCCTCGCTATAATATCTGGGAATATAGCCGAGTAAATGACCAGAAACATCCAACATCTGCACAGCATTATCATCATAGCGATTGCCCGGTTCTCTGCGCAGCACAATCTCATCTCCCCTGGTAACCGGAATCGATTTCTCACAGTTGTCACCGTCACAGCCAATATAATGCCTGACTCCCGCAATAAAAAACTTCCTTTCTATATTTTCGTCCACATTCATTATTGGATCGATAAACTCAAAATGGTCAATGGGCAGTCGGGCGCCGCTTCTCTTTAAAAGCAAGTATTCGTCATAGTGCTCCAGATCATATTTTTTAAGGATATTCTGAATATCTTTTCTTCTTTTATCCGGTAAACGGCTTGAAAAAACCGGAAAAAGTTTTTGATCCCTGTATACTTTAAAAATATCTGGAAAACAGAGCAGGGGGGTAAAGCCATCTTCCATGGCAGCATGGATCTCTTCCGCATATCTGAACTCATATTGACCATTCTTTACCAGCTGTCCCACGATGTACTGTTTTCTCGACTGCTCAGATTTCCAAATTAAAAACAAGTAGTCCCTTCCATCTTTTTGTAGCATTGCCCTATTCCTTTCCCCAATAAATGTCCTGCATGATCTCTATTTTAGACAAAAGATATTTCTTTATAAGAAGCTTTCTTCTTTCAGACAGTACTTCGCTGTATTTGTCAAGTATAGCACAAATCTTACCATTTGTCACAGATGACCTGATGCTGTCTACCGTACTCACAGTCTGTTCAAAATAATTTTGCCGTAGATATCGCAGTACTTCTGTATGTGTTGGCAATTTCTGATCATTGGAGTGGATTCTGATCAAAGATCTGGACTTAGAATCGACCAATGATCTCCATAACAGTTTGTCGCTGCCAAAGTAGCGCTCTATCTTTGATTCCGCTACATAAGCACAAAGGGACGAACTATTATCATATAAGGGGCTTAACCTCAATTCTTTATCTTCCATGATCAATGCCCAGTTACTTTGATGCCTGTCTGTATTTCCAATTAAAAAATCAAAAACCAATACCGGTAAAAATTTCTCAAAAAGACAGAACATATTCAATACTTGTTCTATCATTTCAAGCGAGTATCTTTCACCACTTTCGACATCCATCAGTCTATCTACATCAAAATTGACATGCAACAGGCTGATACAGTAAATGCCTTCTATCAGCGTCATCCCATCATGCCCGACGATGTTATAACTGATAGAACCTTCCCGCCCGTGAAATAATCCTATTTCAAATTGTGCGCATGGAATTCCAATTAATCCCGCCAGATCACTTGCAATGCATTCAGACACATGATCAGTAGTCCCAACATCCTTTTTATATTTAAACAAACCTGTCTGCGCTGTATCCGGATTAATCAGCCACAGCTTTTCACTACGCCCGCTTCCTTCCGATGCTCCTTCATATTCTTTCCAGTTAGAAAAATCTTTCATCAGCTTTGTTCCCTTTTATTTGATCCAAACAATGCATCTGCCATACATTATCGCATATCACCAGTCCGATAAATAACTCTTTAACCAAAATATTATTTTTTGCTGATCAAATCCCTATTTCTGGCAACTGCTTCTTAAGATTTTGTTCCTCATCCATTGTACTCAATATTCACGCTTTATTCAATTTTATTTTTGCGAAGAAAAAATCAGGCGCTGTGTTTACACAACGCCCGACCCTTGTTCATCAAGTTAAACCGCATCCGCCTTAGATATGATTCGCGACCTCAAACGCATCCCAGATCGCATACATGATATTGCTCACCTTCTTCGCATCGCCCAACAGATAAATCTCCGGCACTTCGAACTCCAACTCGTGATAAAGCGTATCTTCCTCCTTGTAACCGACGGACAGGATTACGCTGTCGCAGGCAATATCCTTCCCGCCGTCCGCACACTCCACGCTGAGCACACCGTCATGATATCCTTTCGCCTTCGCCCCGGTCACCACTTCGATCCCGTTGTAAGGGATCAGCTGCTCCAGCATATCCTTATTCGCATGGCAAAGCGGCCCGTTCACGGCCAGGATCTTATCAAGCGCCTCCACAATCGTAACCTTCTTCCCATGCTGCGCCAGCCAAAGCGCCGTCTCACAGCCTACCAGGCCGCCGCCGATCACCACGGTACTTTCCCCGCAGTCCTTCTGTCCAAGCAGCACCTCCGCTGCCGTATAGGTATGCGCATCATCTCCCAGGGAAAAGACCTTCGGTGTGGAGCCTGTCGCCACGATCACCGCATCAAAGCCGCCGTCAAGCGCCTCCTTCGCCGTCACCTCATGATTCAGCTGTAGCGGCACATTCAGCTTCTGCAGCTGTACCTCATACCATTTTGCAAGCGCAATATCGTCTTCCTTAAACTCCGGCGCGCCACCCGGTAAAAGATTACCGCCAAGCTGCGCTCCCTTCTCGAAAAGCACCGGCTTATGCCCTCTGACCGCCAGCACTCTGGCCGCCTCACAGCCCGCAACGCCGCCGCCCACGATCATGATCTTTTTGGCTTTCAGGATCGGCTCATAGGCCGTCACCCGCTCTCTAGCAGCCTGCGGATTGACTGCACAGTTGATCATGGAATACTCCTGGATCCGTCCCATGCACCCTTCATGACAGGAAATGCAGGGCCTGATCTCATCTCTTCTTCCGGCGCGCAGCTTATTGACATAGTCGGGATCCGCCAGCAGAGGCCGTCCCAGACTGATGATGTCGCAGTCCCCATTTTCCAGGGAAGCAAGCGCCATATCCGGATCATCCATACGCCCCGCACACAATACGGGAACGTCCACGACCTCCTTCACCATCTTACAGTAAGTACGGAAAAGGCCCTTCTCCTGATACATCGGCGGATGATTCCACCACCACGCGTCATAGGTTCCCACGTCCGTATCTAGCGCGTCATAGCCATATGCCGCCAACAGTTTTGCCGCTTCTAAGCCTTCCTCGATATCCCGTCCTTTTTCCTCGAATTCCTCTCCCGGCAAGGCTCCTACCCGCCAGTCTTTGATCATGCTCTTCACACTGAAACGAAGCGCCACCGGAAAATCCTGTCCGCACCGGTTCTTGATCTCCTCCACGACCTCTCTCGCAAACCGCAGCCTGTTCTCCAGAGAACCGCCGTACTCGTCCGTGCGCAGATTGAACATGGAGATCGCGA
This sequence comes from uncultured Lachnospiraceae bacterium, assembly GCA_947564645.1. GTDB lineage: Bacteria > Bacillota > Clostridia > Lachnospirales > Lachnospiraceae > UBA3282. The sequence continues at coordinate 16,360 of CANOCU010000039.1, read as the reverse complement.
ACTGGTCCAACAGATATCCTTCATGCACCGCATGGATCTCCACACCGTCGAAGCCTGCGCGCTTCGCATTGTACGCCCCGTCGCCGAAAGACTTCACGATGCTGTGGATCTCCTCCACCGTCAACGCCCGGCAGGTTTTGTCCAGCCATCTGTGAGGAATCTCCGAAGGCGCCACCGGCGGAAACTCTCCCAGATTCGTAGGGATCGTCACGCGCCCGAACCCGCCCGACATCATCAGAAATATCTTACTGCCGTAGGCATGTACCCGCTCCGTCATCTCCCGTCCCGTGCGGATAAAATGCACCGGATTGTAAGTGGAATTAGGGCAGTTGGGCATACTCGGCTTCTCCACCTCACAGTCAGAGAAGGTAACGCCCGTGATGATCAGACCCGTTCCTCCCTTCGCCCGCTCCGTGTAATAGTCAATCCCCCTCTGGTTAAAACCACCCTCCGAATCCGAAAGCCCAAGCGGCCCCATAGGCGCCATGGCAAACCGGTTCTTGATGGTAAGCGAACCGATCTTCACCGGCGTAAACAGTTTCTCATACATCCTGTAACCCTCCTGTTCGTAATATTTTTCTTCTATAGAAAATATTACCACTCTCAGGCGCTCTTCTCCATCAACCAAACCGTACAACCTGTCAGTATTTTCTTGATACTGTCAGACTGCTCTGCCGGACTATTCCGCGATCAATTCCAAAATCCCCTTCTCGTCCTTTCTCTCTTCCCGTGCAATCACCGAAATTTTCCACGGCAGTGAATCCGCAAGCCCGATCATGCGCAGCCCTTCTTTCCTGATCTCGTCTTTATGGATATCAACCACGATGCCCAGGCCGATCTTCTCCTTGCAGAACCGGTAGATCAGCTGTCCCTCCATGGTCTTGACTACGATGTCCGGCATAAACCCGAAATCCCGGCACCGCTCCACCAGACTGTGATAACAGTAAAACTTCTCATTCAGGGAGATCAGCGGCTCTCCCTGCAGATCTTTCACCGACAGGCTGTCCCTCCCAAACAACGGATGCCCCTCATACACCAAAACGGACAACCGGATGCTGAACACTTCCCGCACCCACAGTTCTCTGCCGCTTACCTGGCCGATCACGAATCCGACATCCAATTCGCCCTTAAGCACCTTATCGATGATCTCCCGGTTCGAGGCCTCCTCCCACTGGACTGTTTTCTCCGGGTGCCGTCTCTGATATGCCTCCAGCTTCCGGATCGGAAACACATTCAGCACCCCGCAGGAAAATCCGATCTCCATTCTGCTGTTCCGGTCCCGAAAGCGCCGGATGCCGGTCTCCAATGCATCCAGTTCCTGTAACAGCGTACGGCTGTTCTCATACAGATATACCCCGCTTTCCGTCGGCACCATGCCGCCCGGCGTGCGCTCGAACAGACACGTACTTAAATCCGTCTCCAGATTATGGATGACCCTGCTTAAACCCTGCGGCGTGATAAAAAGCTGCTTCGCCGCCTTATGAACGCTTTTCTCCTCGTACACCCGCAGAAATGCCCTTAAATCCTTTGTATCCATCTTTACCTATACACCTGTTTCCTGTGCTTCATTTCCTGATATTTCTGAACCAGGCTGTCCCCTGGCAGTCAGATCCGCTTCTATCCGCATATTTTCTTTATTGTATCACGGGCTTTTTAGCGAACACAATACAAAATCTCTACTCTACAAAATCTCATACATATGTTACAATACAACCAATAAAACTAAGTAGTGTTTCACACATCAACCGGCCGCATACACTAAAAGGAAGGCATGATCACCACATTGAACGACCAATTCATCCAACGAATCGCCATCGACTGGAACAAAATAGAGAAGAGCAGTTACTTAAGAAAGATTCCTGCGCTCCACAGACTGCATACACTGGAGCTCACCCGACCCATCACCTTCTTCGTCGGGGAGAACGGCAGCGGCAAGTCCACCCTGCTGGAGGCGGTCGCCGTGGCCTACGGCTTTAATCCCGAGGGCGGCACGAAGAACTATAACTTTTCCACCTACGATTCCCACTCGGACCTGTATGAAGCCATCACCCTGTCAAAAGGATACCGCCGGGTGAAAGGCGGCTATTTCCTGCGGGCAGAAAGCTTTTATAATGTAGCTACGAAAGAGGAAGATTACGCCGACTGGCTCCACCCCTCCGAACATTACCACGAGAAGTCCCATGGTGAGAGTTTCCTTGCCCTCGCACAGAAGCGTCTGAACCCGGACGGCGTCTATCTCTTCGACGAGCCGGAGGCCGCCCTCTCTCCCCAGAGGCAGCTGACACTGCTGATGGAAATCTGCAATTGTGCTAAAAACGGCTCTCAGTTTATCATCGTCAGCCATTCTCCGATCCTGCTCAGTATTCCGGACGCCCTGATCCTGACCTTTGACGACGGTCCGGTGCATCCCTGCACTTATGAGGAAACCGACAGCTACCAGATCACGAAGATGTTTATCGAGAACCGGGAGCAGATCCTGCGGCGGCTGATCGGCGAACCCGGTTAGGCGAAAGAATTTCCTATATAAAATCAGGGCCGCCGCAAAACAATCGTTCTGCGACAACCCTTAAACCGCTTCTCTCTCCAATCCATAGCAAATAAAAACTACTTGATATTCAGCTTCGCAAACAGATCTCCCAGACTGGTTCCCAGACTCTCGCTGCTGCCGTACTGCTTCACGTCAATCTTCTCCACTTCATCCACCTGCATCTCTTCCAATGCCTTCATGCTCAGTGAGATCTTACCGTTGTTCGTATTGAGAACCTTCACCTTCACCTTATCGCCGACCTTCAGCACCTCGGAAGGCTTCTTGATCCTCCTCTGGCTGATCTGGGAAATATGCACCAGACCGCTCAGCCCGTCATTCAGATCTACGAATGCACCGTAAGGCTGCAGGCTCTCCACCGTTCCTTCCATCACCGTCCCAGGAACGATCATAGCCACCTTGTGGTCATGGGCTTCCTTCTCCTTCTCCCGCAGAATCTCCCTGGCCGACATCACCAGTTTCTCTTTCTCCCGATCCACCGTAATGACTCTGACCTCCAGCGTCTTTCCCTTATATTCCTCAAGATTCTCCACATAGGAAAGCGCAAGGTGAGACGCCGGTATGAAACCGCGGGTCCCTTCCAGATATGCGACCACGCCCGCGTTGACCACATCATTGACCTTGACGGTGACGGCCTTCTTCTCCTCCAGATACCCTGTGAGCACATCCCACGCAAGCACCGCATTGGCCTCTTTCCTGGAAAGCAGGATATTACCCTGGCCATCATCCATCTTCACCACCGAAGCCTCGATCACATCGCCCTCATGTACATCCGTCAGCACGGAAAAAGCAGGATCGCTGCTCATATCCGACGCTTTGATGATCCCCTGCGTGTAATACTTAAGATCTAAAGTCACCTCTTCCTCGTTCACTCCGATCACAGTGCCCTTGATCACATCGCCTTCCTGGATGGTGCGGAAAGACGCCTCCAGTTCTTTCTCATAGTCCTTCATTGTCTCTTCCATAATCTGTGTCCCCCGTATATCTTATTTTTCATGCCATACGCTTCTATGTAAACAGATTGCACGTATGACCTATCCAGTATATCACATTTTCCGGAAGCAAACCATAAAATCTATCATAATTTCAATAAATTCCTTTCGCAGAAAAAAGGTTAAAACAGTTCTTTCGTCTTCTGCATCCGCTCTGCAATCGGCACATGGAAGGGACATCTGCCCTCGCAGGTCTTACAGCCGATACAGTCTGATGCGTTCGCCTTAAGCTGCGCATAATGTGCACGGACCGTAGCCGGCACCTCTTCCTGCATCGTTGCCAGATCATATAATTTATTGACCATGGCAATGTCAATCTTCACCGGACACGGCGCACAGTGTCCGCAGTATGTACACTGCCCTGTGGAAAAAGCGTGGCTCGGCGCTGCTGCCAGTATGCTGGCATAGTCCTTCTCCTCTTCCGATGCCGTCTCATAAGCCGTGGCCGCATAGACATGCTGAGGCGTGTCAAATCCCACCATCACTGCGGCCACTGCCGGCCTGGTCAGCGAATAGTGCAGACACTGTACCGGCGTCAGCGCAACCCCAAAGGGCGATGTCTGTGCATCGAACAGCCGCCCTCCGGCATATCCCTTCATCACGGTGATTCCCACGCCCTTCTGCTCGCAAAGCTTATACAGCTCTTCCCGCTCCGGTGCGATGCCGCCCAGGCTTTCATCAAAACTGTCCGCGAAGTAATCATCTATGTTCGTGATCGGCGGCAGCATGTCAAAGGCCGGATTGACACTGAACAGGATCATCTCGATCTCACCCTGACAGGCTGCCCGCTTCGCGATCTCCGGATTATGTGTGCTCATGCCGATATGGCGGATCACACCATCCCTTTTCAGCTGGCGCACGTAATCCATAAAGTCGCTGCCTAAGGCTTCGTCAAACTCTTCCTCCGTATCCACGAAATGGATCATCCCCAGGTCGATATAATCCGTCTGTATTCGATTAAGCAGATCCTCGAACGCAGGCTTCACCTTCGCCATGTCCCTCGTTCTGACATACTGTCCGTTCTCCCAGGTGGAACCGATATGCCCCTGAATGATCCAGCTCTCCCGTCGACCCTGGATGGCCAGTCCGATATTCGAGCGGACGTTCGGCTCTGACATCCAACAGTCCAGAATGTTGATGCCCTCTTTCTCACAGACATCTATGATCTCCCTCACCTCTTCCGTATTGTGGCGTTCCAGCCACTCTCCACCAAGTCCGATCTCACTGACCATCAGGCCGGTCCTGCCAAGTTCTCTGTACTTCATGTTTGCAGCGCTCCTTTCGTGTTTTCTGCTCCTTTGACTGTTCAAATTTCTTTTTACCGGATTCCTGCCCGCTTAACAGCATTCTTCTGTTGATTATCCCTGATACTTCCTGTGCCTGTATTTACTGCCGGATTCATGACGATCCTCTATCCCGACACTACCCGGCAGCACTTTTTATAACAGGCAATGCCATATCGATAGATCGTCTTCATACCATCCCTTACCAGGGTCTCCTCATAATGCCTGTCCCGGATCTGCTGCATAGCAGCCATGCATCCTTCTCCGGACTTGGCATTCGACATCACGATCCAGTCATCCATATTGCCAAACAGTCCCAATAAAATGCCATGGTAGAAGTTTTCCTTCATTTCCTTCCTGACACCTGTATCACGAACACTGATCGTCTTTTTCAGATATGCAGTAAAGCCCTCTTCGATGGCAGATACATCATTGGTCTGAAAAGCTCTGCAGAAGTCTTCCAGTCGGCCGACATCCTTTCTGCTCTCTTCTTTGAACCATTCCTGGATCTGCTCCACAAAAATCCAACGTATCTCCTTATTCGGAATCGCAAGCTCCGCCATGCCAAGCTGTGTCCTAATCAAATTTGTCATAGTATCATAATATCCTGACTGAAACGCTTTATCAAGAGGCACATCATACTCGTCTATCAATACAATCACCTTCTGCTTATAGTGTTTCCGCAGAAGCTGAGATAATGTCAGCAGACTGTCCATTAAAAGTTCGTCTGCCATTGCAAAAACACTTTTTTCATTCAGTTCGATCATTTTGCTGTACTGCAGACGTTCCGTCTCCGAAATTCGCTCACTTTCTAACAGGAATTGGAATCTCGATGCTTCTTTTCCTATGATCTGACAGAGGATCGCTTTCGCATCGTCATAACTTCCTCCTGCCACTTCTTTCAAACTGACAAAAATAACAGGATATTTCCCCATATACTTATCACACAGTTCTTTCTCCTTCGAGATTGTCAGTCCCTCAAATAACCCCGCATCGCACCCACATTCAAAAAAGTATTTCAGCATACTCATATTTAAGGTTTTCCGAATCGCCTGGGTCGTGTAAATAATTTTACCTTTCCCCAATTCTCCAAAAGTGTTTTGATAAATTCCGTCTTATCTACGTAGTAAAATCCCATCGTACGCATTTCTTCGAAACTCTCAACACCGATCGGAAGTTCTTTTCTCATTGCCACGCTGCCCCCCCCTTTCTTTATCTCAATCCACACTCCCGCGAAGGGGAGTGACAGTCCATTTCTTCCATTGGTGTACCAATAGCCAGAATTTCAATCCACACTCCCGCGAGGGGAGTGACTGATTTGGTTTTTTTAAGTGCAAATTTTTATGAATTTCAATCCACACTCCCGCGAGGGGAGTGACTCTGGTGTTGAGTCATCTTTTAGTCTTAATGCTCAATTTCAATCCACACTCCCGCGAGGGGAGTGACGACAGTAGATCAGCTGAATAAGCGGCAGTTTGGCATTTCAATCCACACTCCCGCGAGGGGAGTGACCGGTTACTTGTGGTATTATAATGTTAAAGGAGGTATTTCAATCCACACTCCCGCGAGGGGAGTGACCTGTACTGGGGTTTGATGCGGAAGTTATCTATGACATTTCAATCCACACTCCCGCGAGGGGAGTGACCTTGATGAGCGTGCCGGTGTTATTTAGTACAAATGGATTTCAATCCACACTCCCGCGAGGGGAGTGACTTTAACTCCGATCGCACTTTTCGCAATTTCAATCCACACTCCCGCGAGGGGAGTGACGCATATGGAGGACAAACAAAGAACAACAAAATAACAATTTCAATCCACACTCCCGCGAGGGGAGTGACATTTTTCCCTATGGCAAGATACCATTACGCAAAAATTTCAATCCACACTCCCGCGAGGGGAGTGACGTTGATGTAGCATTCATCTGTAAGTTTTACCAGAATTTCAATCCACACTCCCGCGAGGGGAGTGACCACTTCCGAGAAGTTTAAGGCTATGAGCCTTGACATTTCAATCCACACTCCCGCGAGGGGAGTGACCCGAACCGACTACCGCAATGTCCTGCAGGTATTTATTTCAATCCACACTCCCGCGAGGGGAGTGACACTATCGACGGAGTTTTTGGATCTATGACCTTAATTTCAATCCACACTCCCGCGAGGGGAGTGACGGCTATGGGTGCGGATGCAGTCTGGGAGATACAATTTCAATCCACACTCCCGCGAGGGGAGTGACATCATACGCCCGGAACCACCGACCATCCGTTTGAATTTCAATCCACACTCCCGCGAGGGGAGTGACACCTATGGGGACGATTTCAAGCTACTCTTTTGAGTGATTTCAATCCACACTCCCGCGAGGGGAGTGACATAATTGCTTTCTGCCAACACTCTTTTATACAAAATTTCAATCCACACTCCCGCGAGGGGAGTGACAAGATTGGAGCGTACACAAACGTTTCTTGTCAGGCAATTTCAATCCACACTCCCGCGAGGGGAGTGACGCAGAATGCGATATATCGTTTCTTGGGTTCGAGATTTCAATCCACACTCCCGCGAGGGGAGTGACAGTCAAGTCTGGCGGTGTTGCGGATGATTAGATATATTTCAATCCACACTCCCGCGAGGGGAGTGACTTATCCGAGCTATTCGTTCCAACCACAGCAGATATTTCAATCCACACTCCCGCGAGGGGAGTGACGTGGTACGGATTTTCGATTACTAATAGTTCATACAATTTCAATCCACACTCCCGCGAGGGGAGTGACTTCGACACGTTCCTGCAAGTCGCTGATTTTCAGATATTTCAATCCACACTCCCGCGAGGGGAGTGACCTGCGGGCAGTTAATGGTACTGCACCTGTGACAATTTCAATCCACACTCCCGCGAGGGGAGTGACAATGCGTGCGGATATATATTATATACAGATTATAATTTCAATCCACACTCCCGCGAGGGGAGTGACGGGCGATACATCGGATTTTGGAGGGAGAAAAAGGAATTTCAATCCACACTCCCGCGAGGGGAGTGACGAGTCATGGCTATACCTCAATCTCGCTGTCTTGTGATTTCAATCCACACTCCCGCGAGGGGAGTGACAGCAAAAATCACTAATATTTAATCATTAAAGTGATTCATGCTTAGGCAATACCACCAATTCATGGCATACCCTATTCTATACAACCTCATAAGCTACGTCATCATCTTACCATAATCCGGTGCGAACCTCCCGGACATTCTATGTCAGCTTGTCTCTCGCACCGGATTATATCATTAAGGTTCCCTCGGCTTCATAAGAAGCTTTACACCCAAAATGTTCCACTTTTGTCCGATAATTATTACCCAGATAATAAAAGCGCAGACTGTCTTCTTTCTCATTGATCAGTGTCACTAAACGGTCTTTTAATAACAGCAGTTGCGAAGCATCCAAAATACACTCAAATACTGAATTCTGGACACGCTGTCCATAATTTACGCACTCCTTGGCAACCTTGCGAAGACGGCTCTTACCTGCTGCATTCTGCGTAGAAACGTCATATGTGATCAATACCAACATCTAAACCTCCATTCTCTCACTCTCACATTTTGATTAACAGTACATAACCAAACGAAAATATATCTTCCGCTTCTACATCTACTTCCACAAGAACGGCGGATACTCTTCAACATCCCCACGTACCGTACGGGCAAGCAAAAGCGCCTGCACATAGGGCACCAACCCCCATTCAATCTTCTCTTTCAGATATGGATGTGTTATGGTCTCCCTCTTATGATTCTGCCACGCACCAAAAAATACCTTTCTGCCCTCATCATTTAAAAATACCGCACCATCCTTTTGTTTCTCAAAATGAGATGCCTGGATTGCCTTCGTATTTATCAAGGTCAGAATAAATCTGTCCGCTAATACCGGTCTCAACTCCTCCATCAGATCCAGTGCAAGGGATGTCCGTCCAGGTCTGTCCCCGTGCATGAATCCGACATACGGATCCAATCCCACACTTGACAGTGCATTAGCACAGTCTCCGGCAAGTATTGTATAAGCAAACGATAATATGGCATTGATATTGTCAAGAGGCGGCCTGCGATTCCTTGTGGTGAATGTAAAGGCATCCTTCTGATTTAATATCATTTCATTAAACACGGAAAAATACTGCTCTGCCGCCTTTCCTTCTATTCCCCTCAGTTCGTCCAGTTGAAGTTTGCTGTCTATCTTAGGCAGTGTTTCATACAAAATATTTGATACCTGTTTCAGTCTTTCGGCATCCACCCGGAATGCATGGTCACGCAGGGTACGCTCTATGCTCCATCTGCAGTTAAATACCTTCCCGACGATCATATTCCCGGCGTATGCAACACTTCTCTCCTCATCATCCGATATTCGATACTGTTCCTTTCTAAGAAGCACATTGCCATATTCTTTTCCCACAACCCGGGCCCAAAATGCACCTTTGGGCGAAAAGAAGCTCATCCCGATCTTCCGCTCTGCACAGGCTCCCATCAGCGCCGGACTTGCTCCTTTGTATGTAAAACAGATAATGTTCTCCAATGTATGGAGTGGAAATCTGCCCAACGTCTTCTCGCCATCCTGTATCACGATGTTTTCACCGTCAAGTGTTAAATAGCAATTCTCCGTCATAACATATAACGTATTCAGCAACTTACGCATATCAGTACCCCATCTGCAGTCAAACTGACATTGCCTCTCTTTTCCTTAAATTTCTAATCTCTTTCACTGATTTCTCGTTCAATATATGCCCGGACCCCCACTGCCTTCCGTAGTCTGGGAACACATAGATTCTCCAATGAACATGCTTTACATTTCTTCGCTGGTTTGACATTGGGCGTGTATCCTCTTTGAAACAGATCATGCATTTCTGTCGCTGCCTTCCTCACTTCTTCCCGCAGGCCGTCCGTAAATTCCACATGGCTGCGCCGTCTGTTCTGTCCATAATATAAATATCCGCCGTCTATATTTGTCTGAAACATTTCTTCAAGGCAGATTGCCTGCGCGCACAACTGTAATTCATCCGCATTGTTTTCTTTGGGTTCTCCGTGCTTATATTCCACGGGCACAGGCTTCCAGGTTCCATCATAGCCAGACAGACTGACACCCTTTTCATCCCGGTGAAACTCCACCACATCACACTGCCCGCTAAATCCAAGCTCACGGGATGAGATCCGCATTCCTCTGATGATCATCAGATCTCCTCTCTTTTCAAACGAGTCGGCGTCATGCGCTTTCTTGTGCATCAGTTCCCCCGCAGTCGTTCTGTAATTTTCAGCCCACTGCTGCTCAATGTGTATGATAGCCCACTGTCTCCTGCAAAATGCAAAATGCTGGATCCCCGACAGCATCAGATAGTCTTCTTCGGAATACATGCCTAAATCCCTTCTATTTCTTCAAGCGCCAGATCCGGCAGAGAATCTACTTCTACGTTATAATCTTCAAACTCCTTCGGATCGTCGTTCTTCGCCGTAATATTTATGAGTCTATGTACCTTTGCGGAGGAATATTGCCCCATAGGACAGTTATGTTTCCACCAGAACACTTTGCATACTTCCATACTTCCGTCGGGTCTTGCAGAGGAACTGTCGTTTACGAATAACGTACGCAAAGCCTCCTTGATCTTCTCCGCATCTTCGTCACTGAATCCCGTCTTCTCCGCAAGCTGATGGTTAATGCTGCCTTTGATCACATAGAGCGCCGAGTATATTTTATGTTTCATACCCATTGTATCGGAAGACTTCTTCTCCTTTGTCTCACTGTTGACGCTCTTCGTGATCTGCATACTGTCAATCGAGACCGGCAGTACGCTGAACGCCGAGTGCACGGAAACCGGCCCTCTCACGCCAACAGACACGCTGTCGTCTTTAAAGGCAAACACCTGGCCGAAACTGCGCACATCGATCCACTTCTCGCAGGCCGCTTCTGCATAGGCATCTTTGTCCTTATTCTTCAATGCTTTCTGCATGGCCTCATTGCTCTTCGCCCGATCCGCAAGACTTTTGCAGCCGTCATCGGAACGATCATCGCTCTGCACAAAAATAGCTTCTCCCATATCCTGCAGCCGGTTTCTGATCTTGCGCTTGATGCATACGTCCGATATCTCCCCGTACCCGTCATAGGTCTCACGCGGCCGGTTTCCATTCAGCGGGTCTCCGTTTGGATTCGCATTCTTCACCATCACCAGAACTTCAAAGTCAATCTTGTTTGTAAATGCACTCATGAACATATCCTCTCTTTTCTTTTTATTTTCTCTTACGCCTCTTCTACATTGCTCTTTTTCTGAAATGCCGCTTTCATAGCTTCCATCTGTTGATAATATCCGGGCAGATACATTTCGCTCAAAGCTGCATTTGTAAACTTGCTTTCGTCCATATATGCCATGATCTCACCGGTCCATGCTTCAAATCTGCTCAGGTCATAATCACTCAGCTTCTTTTCATAGGCAATCAGGTTCTGTTTAATGGTCTTAAATGTTTTCGCCGGTCTGCTGCTGTAAGCATTCCAATAGCGCTTCGCATTGGTCGTACGCCTTTCCTTCACTTTTCCGGTCTCATCACGCTCAAACATCGCCCGCTGTTCCATATAGTCATATACCGCCAACAGCCTTCCGAATAAGACACTCCGGTCATCCACATTATCGTTCAGGAAATTTTCCATTCTCCCGCCTCTCCTTTCATATCGAAATCGTATCATCGCACATACAACACATAACACGTCGTTATACCAGACAAAATCACTCATCGTCTGCGGCATGGAAGCGCGCCGTACTGCTGCCCTGATGATATCCTCCGGGATTTCTGCCCTCTTTCCGGTTATACATGGCAGCAGCCGCTTTACCGTAGTTCTGAGAAGTTTGCCGTCTGCTTCCAGCCACTCTGAACGCTGCACCCCAAATGCCGCCAGCGCCATATCCCTGGGCGACGGCGTACACTCGAAGGTAACCCTTCTCTTACCTTCTTCTGCGCCTCCCACTTTGACGGTCCGGCGCCATCTGCAATGCTGCTGCCAGTACAGCACTGCCTCTATGTACTGCCTGCCGCCCATCTCGTCATAATATACTACCGAAAGACGGCCAGTAGTAGCGGCATCCAGCGCTATAATGGCCACTTTGTCATCCACCCTGATCTTCCCCGCATAACCGTTTACCGCATTGCCAAACTGCCTTGTAAAATATTTCCCCGTATCCTGTTTTGCAGTGTTCGCAGACGCATAAGAATCTATATCATCAAAATTAAACGCGAAATCATCGACCCCATGATAAGCGTTGACAGAATCCTGCATCATGTCAGGCAGCTGCATCTCCCTGTTCGTCATCCAACAGACAATAGCCGATTCGTCACGCGTATATCCCTGTTTTTGGAGCAGCCATCTCAACGCATTATGGGCCTTCTGAGATACATCATAACTTACCGAGACCGCCTGTTCCTTTGCGGTAAACCTACCGCGGTAGGTGAATCCGGACTCGTCATTGCCTGAAATCAGCTTTGCCTTGTCGGCGCTGTTCCGTATTTTAGACGGATGTTTATCAGAGCAGGCCTCCACTTTTCCGGATGCATAGCACAGCTTCTTTCCCCCGGATCTTTGTTGATAATAATCGCTGTACCTTTTATACAATTCCTGGTTTTTCCACACTTCCTGCGGCATACTGTCCCCAAGCACTCTGAAACGTACATTTGCCCCCGTCTGTCCCAGTCCATGTATCTTTGTCTGATCCGTAAGCCTGCCGTTACCGTCAAGTTCCAGCGCCTTGCTCATGACCAGATCCCGGATCAGCGCTCTTTTCTCCAGATATTGATATACCGCCTCTATCATAGGATGCGTATATTCCGATATCGTCCAGTCCCGCAGCTGTCCCATATATGCCTCATAGTATTTCTCTTTATCATCGCCGGTATAGGCTGTATAGTCGCCCGCAATATAACAGAGTTTATCGCATAACGGATGCGGCGCGATACCACTGCTCCTCGCCGCCGAATCCTCCGTGACCGGAATGATCGTAACGGCATCCCTGCCTTTTTCCAGCTTTCTCGCATTCAGAAAATTGCCGGCCTGATCGATAACCACTTCAATCTGCGCATTGAACGTCGAGTGAGAGATCGGCAGCAGCACGGCCTGGTCGTTCTGTTCAGTGCCTGCCCAATCCGCGTACACGTCATAGGTTTCAGCCAAAGTTTTCAGCCACGCCAACACGATCACCTCCCTCAAATTCCTGAAGTCCTCTGAAATTCTTTTCCGGAACAAATTCCTTCTGCTTTGCATCCCGCAGAACATGCCTGATCTCACATGCCTCCGGCCGAAGGAAACGGATGATGCCGTCTCTCATCTGCACGTTCCAGAGCCGTACGGTCATTTTCCCTTTTTCCGCGTCCCTGTCGGCCTCGTCCGGATAGGTAATCCCATGCACCATAATGCCAAAAGACAGATCCGTCCCGTCATATGCCCCTTTTTCTTCCCCGAACGAACAGGGTTCCACATATCCCTGACATTCTCTCGCTCCCAGGAAAATATCCCTTCTTCCGCCGCGCTCTACCATTCTTCTGGCGATGTCATAGTGCTTGTTCTCGTTGCGGTCATGTGCCAGATCCTTCCGGTTCTCATTCCATTCGAAGTGTGCTCTTACCTGATACTCTACATTCCGCAGATAAGTGTAATAAGACAGATCATTTCCGCCGCCGTACTTGATCGGCCTGATGCCCTTTGATTCCGTCAGGATCGGATTCATGATACGGCATTCGTCAATAATCCATGTTATGGTCGGTTTCCAGTATATGGATTCCGTGATCCCCTTCAGCGCCTGGTAGGTAGGAACCTGATAGCTGCACTTCTCTCCGCCTGTTTTCGACAGCGGATCCGTAAACAGCGCGTATCTCCCATGCACGCGATATTCAATAATATTCGGCTTGTCCATGCCTCACCCATCCTTTCTGTTTCCTTCAAAATATAAGCGTCTCCCACTCCGGCGATATCCCGTATTCTCTATGGTAGACGCCGGGAGCCGCCGCCATATACAGGCCCGGTATCTTATCGCTCACCGGCTGTATCAGTCCCTCAAACTTCTTAAGCTGCCCTCCTCTTACATTAACGGTATAGCGCTGCGCCTGCCTTATGCAGGCCTTGATCTCCGTCGGATCGGCAGCTGTCCGGATCGCCTCTATGATCTCCTCACCTTTTTTGTAAGGAACGATCACACCAAAAGAATGATCGTCTATCACCCTGTACGCCTGCCCTGCTGTCTTATACGCCTGATTCATCAGATTCTTCTTCTGCGCCGGTCCGAACCCTCCGGAAAGCAGTTCCAGAATATTCTTGTCCAACTCCTTCAACGGAAAATTCATTTTATTTGAAGCATTCGCGTAAACATATCGATAATAGCGGTCCATCCATCCGGGCATCAGCAGACTTTCCGTCTTCTCACTGTTGTCATATGCAAAGAGTATACTTTCCGTCGCTCTTTTTTTCTGCTGCAGTTCCTCCATATTACCGGCATTTTCCCCTTCCAGTTCGATCAGGCGAATGATCCCCCACTCCAGCTCCCCGTTTCTGTTGCACCGTCCCGCCGTCTGCGCCAGACTGTCCAACCCTGTCATGGAGCGATAGACACATGCAAAGGAAATGTCAACTCCCGCCTCGATGAGATTCGTACTGACTACAACAATGGGCTCCTGCCCGCTCTCCAGAATCTCCTTAATAGATTTGATCTTATCGCTTCTATGTTCCGCACACAGATTGGTCGTAAGATACTCTGCCAAAACACCCCGCGCCTTCAGTCTGTCATACAGGTTTCTCACCGCCGACTTTGTATTTAAGACCACAAGAATGGATCGGTACTCTCCTATCCGCTCGGCTATTTCCTCTCCCAGGCTCTCAAAGGTATACTTCTCATCCGGCGCAGGCGTATGGATCTTTACCCGCTCAAACCGGTAAAACCACTGAGCGGCATTCTCTATCATATACTTTGGCGCACTATAACAGACCGGGCACTTCGCCTCCGCCAGTGTGGGCTGCGTGGCAGTACACAGAATGATATTGGTATTGCACACTGCGTTTAAAAAATTAGCCATATAGTTGAACGTATGGATACATTGTAAAGGCATCGACTGCACTTCATCAACGATCACCATCGCATTTACAAGACGATGCATCCGCCGGACAGACTCGCTTTTATCCGAAAAAAGCGTATTCATAAACTGGACAAACGTGGTGCAGATAAACGGTTCTTCCCAGTTGATCTCATATCTTGACGTGCCGCCTGCCCGATCATCCTCGTTGCCGTCCTCATCCTTTCTGATGACAGAGGAATGATGTTCCAGGATCCAGTCCTCATTGCCGACGGCCTCCCGGAATACCTGCGCATTCTGTTCCGAAATCGATATATAAGGAGAGACATAGATAATGCGCTCCGTCTCCGGATGCCTCCTGCAATACTCCAACGCGTAGGCCAGGCTGCTTAGTGTCTTGCCGCCGCCCGTCGGCAGAGGCAGACAGTAAATTCCGGCCGCATATCTCCCGAATTGTCTGCATTCATCCTGCAAGGCATTTCTTGCACAAAAGATAATCTTCTCCTTCTCAGACAAGCGGGAGGAATCTACCGCGCTCTGCTTATTTAACATATATACATCAAAATTTTCTTTCGCTTTCTCAAAGACCTTCCCGGTATCAGGATCGCTCAGCTTTGACAGCGTATCCTGTCCGCTCATGAAATAGAAGGTCGCCTCCCAATCGGCATCGATCAGTATGGATAAGATCAGCCGTTGTAAACATGCCAGTAAAAACAGACTGCAGCTGCCGGCCGCTTCTCCTGCATTCACATCGTTTCCGGACAGAAGCAACTGCTTTACTTTCTCAAACAATTCTTTTATCTTATTCCATACCAGATTGAATTCCTCTGCCGCTTCCAAATACATTTCTTCCAGCTGAAATGAATATTCATCCAGATAATCCTCTTCCGCATTCTTACATGCCTCATCATAATCGGCAACCACACCCAGCTTCTCGGAGAAAATATCCCTATGTTCTATGTCAACACAGTCAAACAGTCCGTGATGCGCCGCGATCGCATAAGAGATCATTTCAACCATGACCTTTGTATTCCCGGAACTGCCATGTTCATGATATCGATCGTATATATATTTTGCTCCCGTCGATGCATGTGGGATCGTCCCTCGTAATTTCTTCCTTATATTTTCATCAGCACGCAAATACTCCTCAAACGCCTTCTTATTCTTGCCGGTATCATGATAGGCACCGCACATTGCCATGACCTGGGCCAGTCCGCACCGCCTTCCCTTCTCTCTGCACAGGAACGTTGTCTTCCTCGTATGTTCCGCCACAGTTTCTTCTCTATTAAGTCCGTCCTCTGAAATGTGAGCGATCATATCTGCACTCCTACTACTATACTCATTTCATTTTCATTAGTGATGTAGTTAATAAATCTATTACTTCAAGAATAATACTACACATTTAAGTTGTCAAGAAGAATCTGTAACAGTTCAGCTCAGGACTTTGCACTTGCTGCAAAGTCCGTGAAAATAAGTAA
>CANOCU010000038.1 GCA_947564645.1 uncultured Lachnospiraceae bacterium | reverse complement strand
ACTGACCGCCGTTCCGACAAACAGGAACATGTTCTTTAACTCATAGAACTCCTGCGCACGGGTCGTCTTGCTCTCATAATCATAGAAAGATCCTTCCCCCTCCCCTTGCGTGTATTCTCTCAGGTACTGCTCCATGGCCTCCGTCACTTCGTCTGCGCAGTCGAAAGCATAATACAAAACCGCATCCGTTCCTGTATGCTCCTTGAAGGTATCCGCGTTCATCACATATTCGTCATCCCCGTAAAAGCGGTATGTCAGTGTATTCGGCACGACCACGGTGGCGACTACCTCATACGTTTCCTCCCGATACGTCTTCGCACGCTGTGCCCACAGGAGACTGCCCAGACTCGCATTCTCCGGATAGACCTCTCCCGTCTGCGGGTTATAATATTCATATGCATCCACATACCGCAGCGTAACCTGATCCCCCACCTTCGCCCAGTGCCAGTCCTCATAGAGATTGTGATAATCATCCGTGTCATACACCGCGGCCACGTAATTGCCGCCCTCCTTCAGCCTGCTTAAGTCGCCGTCTATGACCACCAGCTTATCAAGCAGGAAATCTTCCATGCCATACAGTCTGGTCTCCAGGGCACGTTTGTCCCCCACATGCTCCAGGAGATGATCGACCATATAGTCAAGGTCCTCCCCGGAAAGCGATCCCTTCCGCCAGTTTCCATACATTTCCCTGGCTCTCTCTTCCGTGACCAGTTCGTCCACATAAGACACCGTACCGTAAGCCCTGCCGCCGGTAATGCCTCCCTGCCGTTCGATCGCCGCGATCGCCTCCTCCGATACCGCCGCCTCTTCTCCGGCTTTCCTGTTCATCCATTTCTGGCTTACCTGAAAATGAGAAGCCTCCGCCAGCAGAAAGTCCTGCGTCACGTCGCGCAGATATTTATCCATATCAAACCCGCCCGTAAACACATGGGTCATATCCAGGATCACAATCGCCAATGACATGGAGATCACGCTGATCACGGTCTTGCTTTTGTTCCTGCCAAGGTTCGCCCAGGCCATCTTCGGGACGGATGCCCCCGTCCTGCTTTTCTTCTGTTTCTTCCTGCTCTGATACCCTTCCGTATACCGCAGCGCCTCTATGGGTGACACCTTCGCCGCCATTCTGCGCGGTTTCCCACAGGATAAGAATACCGTGATCAGCGAGAAGGCCGCCGCCCCGATAAAAATCAGCGGATCAATGGAGCTGACCATTGCGATGCCGTCCATGTTAACCGCCGTAATGCGGGTGATCGCCAGGCCCAGCACATATCCGGCCGTAGCGCCCACCGGGATACCGATCGCGGAAAGAACAGCCGCCTGCAGTGCAATGATCCGCTTGATCTGCCGCCCCGTGGTGCCGATGGTCTTAAGCAGGCCGTAGAAGCGCACGTCATTTGACACCGCGATGCGGAAAATATTGTTAATGATCAGATAACCCGTGAACATGATCAAAAGCAGGGCCGCCGCAAGAGCCAGCATCATACCGGGATCCATGGTTTCCCCCATCTGGGCGGTAACATACCCCCAGTTGACGCCTGTCGCGATATAATTCTCCGCTCCCGGCTTATCGTCCCGATACCCGTGCCTATCCAGAATCTCCTGCAGGTTCTCCTGGATCCGGAATGCGTTCTCAAACATAAGATTCATCGTATGGTAAGTGCACATCCCGTTTTTACCCTCCGTACCCAGCTTCTCGAAGATCGCTTCCGCCCGGGTTCTGGGAATCACCACGTTATTTGCCGCCACTGCCCTATCATATTCCCAGTAGCCGCTCAGCGTGAAAGTCTCCGTCGTCAGGGTGCCGTCCACATCGAAGGTCATCGTAAAGGAATTGCCGATCACCGGCTCCACACCCAGCAGCTTTAACACTGTCGTGTCCGTGGCCGCCTCGTTCGTGCCCTCCTCAGGCAGACGCCCTTCGACCGGCGTACAGAATGACCATTTCGCCGAATTTTCATCGTAATAATTCACCTCCACATGATTCTTGTGAAAAGGCGCTTCCATCGGCATCCCCACATACAGCCTGTCGCCGTACTCCTTAATCAGCGGGTCCTCCTTCAAATCGTCGAACTGTTCCTGCGTGATGTTCTTGAACACCGCGTGGTTATAACCTCCCGCCTGCCGGAAGTTGGCCTGCTCGAACCCTTCCTTCAGAGAAATTCCTGCGGTAAAAAGCGCCGTAAATAATACCGTCGTCAGTACGATCGCCAGGATCGTGATCAAATTTCTGTTTCGCACGGATCTCATATGCGCCATGCTGAGCCTGCGGATACATTTCCTGTTTGCCACTCTCATAATTTACCTCCACATGATTTTTCAACCTGTTATCCGTTCTTTCTATACGATTCTTCCGTCTTCGATACGGATAATACGGTCCGCAAGCTGCGCGATCTCCTCATTGTGCGTGATCATAACGATCGTCTGGGCAAGCTTCTGGCTGCTGACCTTCAACAGGCCGAGCACATCCTGACTGGTCCTGGAATCCAGATTGCCGGTCGGTTCGTCCGCCAGTATGATGGCCGGTTTCGCCGCCAGCGCACGGGCGATCGCCACTCTCTGCTGCTGCCCGCCGGACAGGTTATTCGGCAGGTTCGTAAGTTTCGCCGACAATCCTAGCATATCGATTATGATATCGATATAGGTTCCGTCCGGCTCGTTGCCGTCCAGCTGTACCGGAAGCACAATATTCTCATACACATTGAGCACCGGCACCAGATTATAATTCTGAAACACGAACCCGATCTTCCGACGACGGAAGATCGTAAGCGCCTCGTCTTTTAAAGTAAAAATATCCTTGCCGTCCACAGCCACCGTCCCCGACGTGGGCCGGTCCAGTCCGCCCAGCATGTGAAGCAGGGTGCTCTTGCCGCTGCCCGACGTCCCCACCACGGCCACGAACTCCCCTTTATCCACTTTAAGATCCACGCCGTCCAGGGCGCGCACCTCATTTTCCCCCGCGCCGTATATTTTTCTTAAGTTTTTGGTTGATAGTATCGTCATCGTTACCTCCATTCCAAAGCGCACAAATTCCGACCAAACCTGTGCGGTTTGTTGAATTAAATTGCTCATCGCGTTTCCTAAATGGGCACCGGCCCGAATACGCAAAAAATCTGTACCGTGAAGTATTAAGTATCGTAGCCGAAATTTCCAATATCGCTATCTGTATTTCTCTTCACAGTACAGATTATCGCATAATATTCTTACTATTTTCTTTCCGGTACAAAATAAAATCTAACAGTTTTGAAAGATTTGGGCAGACCAGGATCTCTCAACGGCTTTTCCTCCCGCTTGTTGTTTGAAATAACCTTTTTATTGATTTTTATTTTTCCTCGTAGTATGCTATCTCAAAAGGATGGAGACCTCCTTTCAAAAAGTTTACGAGGTGCCAGAATTTTTATATAGAAATGAACCACATGCAGCAGCATATAATTTACAAGATCCAGCATAATAAAATCTAAAAGGAGGAATATCCGTGTCAACTTTAGAAAAAACCATTCTCCTGCTTCGGGAAATGCCGGAACAGTCGCTTGAATCCTTATATGATTTCATTCGTTCGATATGGATTTATCAAGATGGCAAAACAGAACATGCGGAAAACTCCGTTGATATTTCCGAAAGCATGGAAGGATTCCGTGTGTTGCAATCCTTTGCCGGTACGCTTCCCGCCGATTTCGATTACAAGAAAGAATTGGAGGAAATGAGGGAGGAAAAGTATGCTCGTTTTAATTGATACGAATGTTATCTTAGACATGCTTGAAAAGCGAGAGCCATTCTATGAAGCATCCAAGGATGTATTATCGCTTTGTGCGTCCAAAAAGATAAAAGGATGTATTGCGCTGCACACCATTTCAAACATTTTCTATATTCTCCGGAAAAATTACTCCGCTGAAAACCGCAGACATCTTATTCTCGGAATCCTGAAATTCCTCCAGGTAGCAAATGTCAGTCACGAAAATGTACGACACGCTTTAGAGAGAAATGATTTTCCTGATTTTGAGGATTGTTTACAGGATGAATGTGCGGCCCAAAACCATGCAGACTATATCATCACCCGAAACACCGATGATTTTTCGAACTCAAACATACCCGCGATCACTCCATCAGATTTCTTGAAACAATACCGCCTTTAACGAAGTATGAAAAGAAAGACTATGGCAACAGCTCTGCGCACTCGCTGCGCTGAGCGTACACGCGCCATGCAGCTTGCTGCATGTGTGCATTATACTTGCACCGTACTTTTCATCAGTATTTGTGTCAGAGAAGACATGGAGGTGCAAGTATGATAGAAAGATTTGGGCAGGCATTCTCCCGGTCTCAATCCACCGGCAGATACAGGGAGAATACCGCACCCATGCCCTCTTCTGATCTCACCTTGATATAACCCGACTCCTGCTTGAGGATCTCCCGCGCCAGATAAAGTCCGATGCCCACGCCCTCCTGATCCGCCGCCTGCGGCGAACGGTAAAAGCGTCCGAATATCTTCGCCTGCTCCTCCTCCGGGATCCCGCTTCCGGTATCCGCAACCTCGATACAGACAAAGAGTTTATAGGGCTTTAGGCTGACCGTAACACCGCCCTGGTCCGTGTACTTGATGGCATTGTCTATAAGGTTGCCAAGGGCTTCTTTCGTCCACTTCAGATCAAAGCAGGCTGTCGCCTCCTTTATCTCCTCCGCTTCCTCAGAACGGATCTGCAAATACAGACCCTTCTCCCGCGCACGGCTCCCAAACGCCTTCTCCATCTCCAAAAGAAGCGGCAGGGCAGCGTTCTTCTTCGGCTGTAATACAAGAACCCCTGTCTCCAGTCTCGACAATTTGACAAGGGATTCGATCAAAAATTGCAGCTTCCGTGCCTGATCCGCAAGTAACTCTAAATTTTCCCTGTTCTCGTCGAACCCGGTCTGCATCTGCTCCTGCAGCAGTTCCGTATAGAGCAGGATATTGGCTAACGGCGTCTTCGTCTGGTGGGAAATATCCGCGATCATCGTCTTGATCCTGTCTTTCTCCTGCGCCGTCCTTCTTGCCGAGATCTCCGAAGCGCTCAGATACTCCGCCATTCTGTTTTCCAACGCGGAATACAGCGATTCGTCAAATATGCTCTCCCGGAATGTGCCGTCCATGGCGGCATCCAGCATTCGGTTCAGCCGCTCCAGGCTGCGTCTCCTCTTATAGTAATCCACAGTCACGAGAAGCACTGCGCCAAGCAGGCAGAGGATGCCTGTTATCAATATGCTCATTGCCAGCCTGTCATCTGCCATGGGGTGTCTCCTGTCTGTGTGCTACGTCTCGATATCGTTATTCCTTTAACAGATATTTTCTTGCCTTGCGCTCTCCCTCTATCAAAAGCTTCCCTTCCATCACCATTTCTTTCAGAATTCTCTTAGTTGTAGAATCCGCTAAACCCAGCATTTCCCTTGCCTGCTTATTCGTGATAAAGCCATTTTCCGACACATACTTTATTATAATTGCTTTTCTGTCATCTTTTATCGGCTTTTTATCGGCTTTTCCCGGCTCTCCTTCAACTTTTATCCCTTTTCTACCGGATTCCAACGAATTTCTATCAACCTTTATTGGCTTTCTTTCGGCTTTTATCGGCTTTCTTTCAGCTTTTATCGGCTTTCTTTCAACGTTGACCGGATTTTTCTCAGATTCATTGTTTTCACGGAAAAAGCACACGACTTCACATGCATCCGCAATTCCCGCCTGTCTCTCTACTCAAACCGATACCCGACCCCATACACCGTCCGGATCCGCTCCTGCGCCCCCAGCTTGTCCCGCAGGCGCTTGACCGTGACGGACAGCGCGTTCTCATCCACAAATTCCGCCTCCGAGGACCAGATCCGCTCCAGAAGCCGTTCCCTTGTCAAAGAGATGCCCCTGTTCTCCACCAGGATGCGCAGCAGCTTCTGTTCCGTCCTGCTCAACTCGACCTGCATATTCCCACGGTAATATTCCATCCGCCTGAAGTCAAACCGATACTCATCGATCTCGATGATCTGCTCCCGTCCGGCGTGCCGCTCTGCTTCTGCCTGTTCCCGCGCACGGCGCAGCTGCGTCGCCACCCGGGCCCGTAGCACTGCCAGACTGAAAGGTTTGGTGATATAATCGTCTGCGCCCAGTTCCAACCCCGTGACAATATCGATCTCCATGTCATTGGCCGTCAACAGGATAACGGATATGCCGTACTTTGCCTTTATCTCCTGCAGAAAGTCAAGTCCATTCCCATCCGGCAGATTGACATCCAGCAGTACAAGATCATATCCTTCTTCCTTTAACCGCCTGGCCGCTTCCTGTAAACTACCACAGCTGTCCGCACTGGTCTCTGCGCTTTGCAGCGCGCGGCATAGTCCGGCAGCCAGCGCTTTATCATCTTCTACAATTAAAATATGCTGCTTCTCCCTGCCCTCTGTTTCCATGCTGTCCTCCAGACTACTACTTAAGCTCATTCGCAGTCACGTAGAAATGATGGTAAATGCCGCCCAGCGCAAGCAAACTCTCATGGGTGCCTTCCTCCACGATGCCTTCCTCCGTCAGCACCAGGATCCGGTCGGAATTGCGGATACTGGATAACCTGTGGGCGATGGTGATGGTAGTCCTGCCCTTCGCCAGCGCCTCCAAAGACCTTGCCACCTGAAATTCACTCTCATTGTCCAGCGCCGAGGTAGCCTCATCCATGATCAGGATCGGCGGATTCTTCAGGAAAACCCTGGCGATACTGATCCGCTGCTTCTGGCCGCCGGACAGCTTCACACCACGTTCGCCGACATAGGCATCATAGCCATCCTTCAGCGCACGGATAAATTCATCGGCCCCGGCGCGTTTTGCCGCCTCGATCACTTCATCCCTGGTCGCATTCTCTCTGCCGTAGGCGATGTTCTCATACACCGTGCCGGAGAACAGATAGACATCCTGCTGTACCATACCGATATTCTGCCGCAGACTCTTGATCGTATACTTATGGATATTCTTTCCGTCTAACAGGATCTCTCCCTGATCAATATCATAGAAACGCGGGATCAGGTTACACAGCGTCGTCTTGCCGCCGCCGGAAGGTCCCACGATCGCGATCTTCTCCCCTGCACGAATTTCCAGGTTCAGACCTCTGAACACCACATTGTGGTCATCCGGATACTCGAAGCTTACATTATGAAAGGCGATATTCCCCTGCGGATGCTCACAAGGCACCGCGCCCGGCTCGTCAAAAATCTCGATATCGCTGTCCATGATCTGCACGAAACGCTCGATCCCCGTCATACCGCGCTGGAACTGCTCCGCAAACTCGATGATCCGGCGGATCGTGGCGATCAGTGTGCTCACATACATCACATAGGCCACCAGATCACCCGGCATAATTTTTCCCCTGATCATAAACAAACCCCCGGCCACCAGCAGCACCAGATACATCAACCCGTCAAAGGCTCTTGTCGTCGTCTGAAATGCCGCCATAAACTTGTAGGTTTCCTTCTTAATGCGGAAGAAATTGATATTGTCCTCCTCAAATTTCGCCTTTTCCTTCTCCTCGTTGGTAAACGCCTTCACTACCTTCTGGCCAAGCAGGCTGTCCTCGATACGGGCATTCAGCTCGCCGATCTGCACGCGCTGCTTACGGAACGCCTCCCGCATACGCAGATTAATCAGCGTACAGGTCACCACCATAACCGGTATCACCGCAAAAAGGATCAGTGTCAATCCCAGACTGATCCGTGCCAGGATCACGAAAGAGATGATCGCCTTGATCCCCGCGATAAAAAATTCCTCCGGGCAGTGATGCGAAAATTCCGTCACATCAAACAGATCATTGGTGATCCGTCCCATAATCTGACCGACCTTCGTATTGTTATAGTAAGTATTCGATAATTTCTGCAGATGGGCGTAGGCGTCCCGCCTCATGTCCGTCTCAATGCGCGTCCCCATCACATGACCCGTATATGCCATATAGAAGTTGGCCATCGAATCCACGATCCGCAGGATCAGGTAAAGCGCCCCCAGCCGCAGGATCACCGCCACCGTGAGCGAAGCCAGATCGTTCATCCCCGTATTGGTGATAAAACGGATGATCATCGGCAGCACCAGTTCGCAGATCGTCGTCAGACCCGCACAGAACAGGTCGATGACCACGATCTTCCAGTATTTCTTATAGTAGGGCAAAAAGCGTCTGAGCAGTTCGCCCGACCTGTATGTTTTTACGTTACTCTGTATTTCCATGATAATACTCCTGTTTCTTCTGCTATCATTCTTTGAATCAGAACCGCATCCTCTAATCCCTATGCGGATTGAAAGCCTGCTTACAATACTATAACTACCGACCCTATAAATTTCGCTTTCGGATCTGCTAAAGCTGCCGTATATATACAAAAAGCAGGGAATACCAAAATCGGCGGTTATAAAACCGCCGATTATAAGTTCAAAGACATTTTATGCCAAAGCTTTTAATTTCGTCTCATGCATGTTGATATAGATATCCTGCATTTCCTGTCTGCTTTTGACTTCAGAAGACAGTTGAATACATTCATGCAGATTTCTGGACAGATCCAAATGCCCCTCAGCAACTCGCTGAATATTGACACGGATCTCATTCTCAAGCGTCATTTCTATATTGACCACCCTGTCCTTGATCTCGCCTGTATCAACTTGCAGCTTCTGTACCTCTGACTGCACCTCCTGCATTTTAGATGTCAAGCTCCTAAGATCGGATCTCATCTCCTGCATGCCGGCTTTCATGCTGCTGGCATCGGCCTGCCTATCCCGCATGCCGGTCTGCAAATCTTCTATATCAATCCTCATTTCCTGCATGCTGAACTTCATGTCCCCGACATCGGTCTTCATCTCCTGCATGCCAAGTCTCATACTTGCGGCATCTGTCTTCATAGCCTGCACATCGCCTTTCAAGCCTCCGACGTCTGTTTTCACTCCCTGCATATCGCTTTTCAGACCCTCGACATCCGTCTTCATCGCCTGCATATCGCTTTTCAGGCCCGCAACGTCTGTCTTCAGTTCTCCGACATCCGTCCTGACACCCTGTACTTCATCTCTAATTGGCTGCAGTAAACCTGAAATCGCCTGCAGATCTTCCTTTGTTAATGCCATAATATTCCTCCTTATCTATCGTCCGTGTTCGCACTATCGCTCACATCCATGCCGCTGACCGTATTGTCCCGCTTCAATACCTGTCATTGCCAGCTCTTATCACAAACTCTCTTTGGAAGACCTATTATACATTATAACAAACAAAGACGCAACACTAAACCGCATAACTATTCAAATATTTTTCCTGCTCCGGCGTGAGTACGTCGATCTCCTTGCCGAGGAAAGCCAGTTTACGCTTCGCCACATCTTTATCTACTTCTTCCGGCACATCGATCAGCTTCTCTGTCAGCTCACTGCCGTGCTCCACGAGATATTTCGCGGATAATGCCTGGATCGCAAAACTCATATCCATGATCTCCGCCGGATGTCCGTCTCCTGCCGCCAGATTTACAAGACGGCCCTCTGCCAGCACGAAAATCCACTGACCCGTAGGCAGCTTGTAACCCATGATATTCTTCCGCTGTTCCTTCTTCTCCACCGCATTGGCTTTCAGCCACGCCATGTCGATCTCACAGTCGAAGTGGCCTGCATTACAGAGGATCGCACCCTCCTTCATCACCGCAAAATCTTCCTTGTCGATCACGGCATCGCAGCCCGTCACAGTAATAAAGAAATCGCCTATCTTAGCCGCTTCCTGCATGGGCATCACGTCAAAACCGTCCATCACTGCCTCGATCGCCTTGATCGGATCGATCTCCGTGACAACCACTCTCGCGCCTAAGCCCTTAGCTCTCATGGCCGTACCCTTACCGCACCAGCCATATCCGGCCACGACTACGATCTTACCGGCCACGATCAGATTCGTGGTTCTGTTGATACCGTCAAATACCGACTGTCCTGTGCCGTACCTGTTATCGAAGAAATGCTTACATGCCGCATTGTTAACACGCACCATCGGGAACTTCAATTCACCCGCCCTGTTCATAGCTTCCAGACGGATGATGCCTGTGGTCGTCTCCTCGCATCCGCCGATGATATTCGGGATCAGGTGCGGCATCTGCGTGTGCACCATCGTCACCAGATCGCCGCCGTCATCGATGATGATATTCGGCTCCGCCTCCAACACGTGGCGGATATGCGTCTCATACTCTTCAGGCGTTGCGCCGTACCATGCATGTACTTCCAATCCGGCCTTCACAAGCGCTGCTGCCACGTCATCCTGTGTAGATAAAGGGTTAGAACCGGTCACATACATCTGCGCGCCGCCGGCTGCCAGTACCAGACACAGATAGGCCGTTTTCGCCTCCAGATGCACGGATAAGGTCACCTTCTTGCCCGCGAAGGGCTTGCTCTCGGAAAATTCCTTCTCCAATGTGCGCAGCAGGTCGCAGTTCCTTTTCACCCACTCAATCTTTCTCTCACCGGATTCGGCAAGATTAATGTCTCTGATTTCGCTACTCATTTCGATAGTTTCCTCCTTAAAATTAATCAGCCGAATTTTTATTATAGTGATGGTCGTCTGTCCTGTCATCACTTTTATAGTTAACGACATTAGAAATTGTGCTTTCTGTCCTGCAAAAGCTTTCCTATATGGCTTTGGCAGGAACCGGAAGTAACAATTTGTTATGTCATTTACTATGTCTTTAAAGAATCAATTTTAAAAGAACATTTCCTTATACCAGCACACAGCCGTGATATAGGCTTTAAACACCGCCTCATTATCAATCCCTTTAAGGATCTGCACCCGGCTGACCTCCTGCCAGTCCGCATTCTCGTATGCCGTCATAAAGTCATAAACCTCTGCGAACTCGCCCTTATGACTCAAAAGCGCCTCTCTGATCTCTTTGGAGATATTGACCTTGTCAAGCGCCTCCGCCATGGGCATGCTTAAGATAATATCAAGCACCGAGAAAAGACCCATTAAGAACAGCTCCGGCGCCTTCATCGCCAACCCGAAAGAAGGCGCCAGACATTCCATAAATTTCGCCCGCAAAAGAGAGATTCTTGTAATCTCATTGGGTCTGTCCGCACATAGCTCCTTCGTGATCACGGTATTGATCCACTTCTTCAATTCCCGCTGGCCAAGCAGCGCCGCCGCATGTCGGATGGACGTCACCTCGGACTTCACCGCCGTGCGGTTCACCATCTCGAGCAGCGACACCACAAGCGCCGTATCCCTGCCGATCACATCAGCCGCCTTGGTCAGTTCGAAATCCGCATCGTTGACGATATTCATCAGCTCCAGATAATTCACCTTAAGAGGCTCCACCTCCGTCTGTCCCTTGGTCACCGGGATCCGGTAGAAAGCCCCCTCGAACAAGTGGAAAGCCCGATCCATCCTGATATCGTCAAAAGCCTCCTGTTTCCCGATGTTGCCGACACAGATCCTGATATTCGGATACTGATGTCCGAAATAGATCTTGGCCTTGGAGACATCCACCTTCTTATAATCCAGAATAATGTAATCCATCAGCGCAAGAATTTCTTTATAGTTCTCCAGCTCCATCACCGGAAGCTTCCGGATCGCCAGCTTATACCCCTTCTGCTTCAGCTGCCTGAATCGCTCCTGATAATCCGGCGTGTTGGTAACCGAATTGTCAAAAAGTAAGACCAGCCTTCCTAACATCGTATCGCTTTGTGACTCAATATCCGAGAACACCGCAATAGAGCCTACCGGAACGAACACATCCGTTCCCGGCGACAGCGTATCGATACCGATGCTCTGCAGAATATCAAGGCCCTCCACCCGTGCCGCACCGTCGTTCACGGCCGAGCTCTGGAGCGCCGGATTCAGCAGCAGATTCGCTTTCTGTGAAAAAAGCGAGTAGGCACACACCTTCATGTCTTTATCAAAAAAAGGAATCAATGTAGCAAGCATACTCTATAGTCTCCCTTCAATATATTATGGTCCGCCACCATTTCCCTGCAAATTTCTTATATTATAGCAGACTTTATTTGCGATTGCTATGGTATTTTTACAGGTATTTTCAATCCGGGATACCTTAGCGCGATCTGTGCCGCTCCTGTCATCCGGCGCAGTAAGCAGCGAGCAATAAGTTCTTGCAGGACATAAAAAGAAGTGTTGTGAAACTCCGGCCTGCTATGATAGAATGGGACACATGAAATAGAAGAAAGCAAAGACACCCTTTTTTAAACGAAAACACACAGAAAGCGGAGGATCTCTATGAAACTGGTTGTACTGGAACGAAACAGCGCGGGAACGGATATCGACGTATCCTGTTTTGAGAAATTCGGAGAGGTGGACTATTACCCGAATACGGTAGCGGAAAACACGGCGCAGCGTGTGAAAGACGCGGATATCATTATGGCCAATAAGGCGCCCCTTAACGAGACTACCCTGAAGGACGCCCCCAATGTAAAGCTGATCTGCCTGCTGGCCACAGGCTTCGACAACGTGGACCTGGCCTACTGCAAGAGCCGCGGCATCAAAGTCACCAATGTCGTCAACTACTGTACCTCCACGGTAGCTCAGCACACCCTTCTGTTGGCGCTTACGCTTTCCGAAAAGCTTGCCTTTTATGACGACTATGTGAAGTCCGGCACCTACAGCGCCCAGGACCGTTTCTCCAACTTCGACAGAGCTTTCTATGATCTGGAAGGAAAGACCTGGGGCATCGTCGGCATGGGGACCATCGGCCGCAGAGTAGCCGCCCTGGCACAGGCTTTTGGCTGTAAGATCATCTTCTACTCCGCTTCCGGCAAGAGCGCCTGTACGGATTATGAAAGAGTGGAGTTCGACACCCTTTTACGGGAGTCCGACATCCTGTCCCTGCACTGCCCGCTCAGCGACCGGACCAGAGGACTGATCAATAAAGATGCTTTCGCACGGATGAAAGAAAGCGCCATTCTGGTAAATGTGGCGCGCGGCCCGGTCGTAGACACCCAGGCGCTTTACGAGGCCCTCGTCACGAATCGGATCGCCGGCGCCGGACTGGATGTGTTGGAACGGGAGCCCATGGCAAAGGACGATCCATTGGCTCAGATCAAGGACAGCACGAAACTGATCGTCACGCCCCATATGGCATGGGCAAGCGTGGAATCCAGAACCCGTCTGGTGGAAGAAGTTATGAAAAATATCGAGGCCTTCCTGGCAGGGGAGAACCGAAATGTGGTGAATCTATAAGCAGGGCCGCACTACAGGCACGATATCCGCTGCCTTGCCCGCGGGAACAAATTTACCGATTCATCCCTGCTCTTTCCCGCATCGCGGCAAATTCATCCTCGATATCTCTCACCGCATCCTGCACGTCCTTCCATCTTCCCGCCGGATCCGCTGCCGACAGATTCATCTGCTCCAGCGGATCCACAAACACGCCATTCCGACTCAGTGCGAAATGCAGATGCGCGCCGGTTGCTCTTCCGCTGCTCCCCACCGTGGCGATCCTGTCTTTACCATTGACCTGCTCTTCCTCCGAGACCATGATATCCTGACAATGGCAATAGTAGGTCATGTCACCGTTCGGATGCAGAAGGACGACATAATTGCCGTATTTCGCAGAGAAACCCGTCTCATAGACGATACCGTCTGCCGCCGCCGTGATATCGGTGCCTGCCGCTGCCGCATAGTCAATCCCTTCGTGCACACGGACTTCCCCGGTAGCGGGATGTACTCTTTCTCCAAAGGTATCCGAGATGCGGTCATATACGCAAGGTTCCCTGTAGGTCAGCAGAATGTCCGCTGCCGCACCATCAGAGACATAGGGGAACTCTCCGGCATCCCGGTCAGATAAAGCAGACCCTGTAACCCCGGCAGTATTCACGTCCCACAGAATATAGACCATATCGTCCCAGACGCACTGCAGATTGCGCATTCTTGCCGGCTCTCCATCCGAAGGCGAAGCGTAGAGATAAATATAGGCAGTCTGCAGGCCGCTTTCGTCTTTATATTCTTCATACAGATAATTGGAGCGCCATCCTATATACTGCTCCTCCGTCACCAGATAGCGGTCAAATAGATCTTCCGTCTCCAGATCGACCTCAAAACTCTTCACGATCGGCAGCTGCCAGAGCAGATTCCTGTCCACATCATAGCGGAACATATACCGCATCCTGCGCGGATGCAGCCATATACTCCTGCCGTCACCCGATACGGCAACCTGGCAGGCGTTATCTCCCTGCGTAAACTGACAGCCGATCGCCGCAAGATCGAGGCTGCGCACGATTTCCCTGTCCGTAAGGTCATAGACGATCAGCCCAAAATAATCGTGGAAGATAATAACATTGCTGTTTGTACTGTTCTGGTCAGCCAGTCCCGACGGCCCCGCGTAATCCAGCGTCGGACCGTCTACTCCCAACTCTGTCTCACCGGATATTGCCGCCTCCTTCGCGACTAACTGCCGTGTTTCGGTAATCTCTTCTTCCGGATCAAAATCCGCTTCCCCTGCAGGCATATTACCCTCAGCATCCAAGTCCGTACTTCCACGTTCCGGTCCGTACTTCCCTGTTCCCTGCAGTGCATCGCTTCCCGTTTCTCCCGGCTCTTTCGACGCATCGTTTCCCACTGCCTTCTCTGACTCCTGCCGTGTATCGCTTCCCGATGCCCCTGCTATCTCCTGACTTGTATCACTTCCCGCTGCCTCGCCCACACCGGCAGCTTCCGTATTTCCGTCCTCCCGGGATGCTCCGGTAAACGCACAGCCTGCCATAACAAGCATAAGTACGGCCGCAAGGATTCCCGCAGACAGCCTGGTGCCGTTTCCGCCCGCCAACCGTGTGATCCGCTCCTTCAGTTCGGAACTTCCCGGACGCAGCATGGTTCCATACGAATAGATTCTTTTCCCATGGTTTTTCCTGGAAAGATCCAGCAGCGTCTCACCGTAAGTCAGCCGCTGTGCATCACCCAGCTGCCGTATCGTACCATGATCACAGGCGATCTCGCCGTCTCTGGCAGAAGCCGCAGCCGCGATCCATACAAAAGGGTGAAACCAGTAGACCGTGACCAGTACGGCACGCAACAGCGCCCAGATATGGTCACCATGAAGATAGTGCACCTGCTCATGGATCACCACCTGACGGAATCTGTCTGTATCGGTCTTCATATCCGTGCCAATATAAACGGCCGGATGCAGCACACCCACAAGGCAGGGCGCTTCCAGCTGGTCTGTCCGATAGACCGGCAGGCTCCGGTAAGCCTTCCGTGCCCTCCTCCCATTTGTCACACCCGGGGTCCGGCTGCCATGACAAAGCTGCCTTGTCCTGTACAATCTTCTGCGAAATCGATAATACGCAGTAAAAAGAGTCCCTCCCACAAGCAGACTGCCAGCGAGCCATACCCGCCGGAAAATAGCGGTAGCTGATATGCTGCCCTTCCTCTGCGTAACGCTATCCACAGCTGTCTGATGTGCATCTTCTACCGCAATGTTTTCTTCTCCTGCCACAGCGCTCTCGCCATCTGTCTGCAGTCCGTCCGTCACAGCTTTCTCGCCCGCTGTCTGCGGTCTACCCGTTACGGCGCTCTCGCCATCTGTCTGCAGCCTGTCCGCTGCTGTATTCTCTATCTCTGTCTGTTGTCTGTCAGCCGCTGCCTTCTCTCCCACTGCCTGCAATCTGCCCGCCGCGCCTTCGTTTTCTTGTAGCGGGGACTTCTCCTGCAGCTCCATGGGACTGCTCCCGATGCTTCCCAAATAGCTGTTCTGTTCTCCCTTGACAGAGGACGTTTCCGCATATCTTCCTGCCACGATATCGGCCAGGCGAAGCACGCTCACCGGACTGTCCATGAAATTGACCGGAATAAGCAGCCGCAGCGCCACGAGCAGCCATAACCCATACCTGATGTAAGCATGTAGCTTCTCTCCAAGCAGTTTCCGCACGGCAAGAATTGCCGTCACCAGAACCGCCGTCTGTATCATGATCCCCCACATAGCGCCCATCACGATTCCCCCTTCCCTCGTCTCTCTTCTCTGGCCTCTCTGATGATCCGGTACAGCTCTTCCATCTCTTCCTCCGGAATATCCTGCTTTTTCACCAGAGTATTGACCAGCAGTCCCAGACTGCCATTGTAGATACGGTTGATAAAACTGCTCGTCTCCGACTCCACAACCTCCTCCCGCTTTAGAAGCGGATAATATTCCCTGGCTTTCTCCCCTTCCCGATAGGCAATGCACTCCTTCTGCTCCATCCGTTTTAAAAGCGTCTTCGTGGTGCTCTTCGCCCATCCGGTCTCAAGTTCCATGGCCTTGATCAGCTGCGTTGCCGTCTTCGGCGCCTGCTCCCATAAGTTTTCCATAATGCGCCATTCACTGTTGGATAGGCCGATCGCTTTGTCTTCCATAAGTCTGTCTCTCCGTTTCTATTCGCTGTCGTTTCATTTTCCGAAGGTTCATTCCCTTTTCCCGATTCGATCCACGTAAAAAGGTTGACTAATGTAACCCTATTGTCAATATAACATAGTGGGTTACATTAGTCAACCTTTTTATCTCTGCTTTTCTTGTCAGGTATAGATCACTATAGTTCCAGGCTGTTCTCCTTCAGCAGGAAATCATAAACACTCATGATGGTGATTCCTTTTTCATCTCTCGTAACACCTACAACATCTTTAACGACGATGATCTTTTTAAAAGAATCATTTACACTAGCCAGAGATGCTTTTTCCTGAATGCGCTTTTCTTCAGACGACATACTGAATGCCGATTGGATATAATATCGCTTACTGCCAAGATTTGCAATAAAATCTATTTCCAGCTGTCTCTTGATCTCCTTACCCGCTTCGTTAATGTCTCTCTTTTCTACAATGCCGACATCCACAGAGTATCCTCTGCTCCGCAGTTCATTATAAATAATATTCTCCATGAGATGCGTTTCTTCGATCTGCCTGAATCCCAACCGCGCATTTCTAAGCCCTACATCTTCAAAATAATATTTTAACGGTGTTCCGATATAATTTCTTCCTTTTACGTTATAACGATTTGCTCTATTTATGATAAAAGCATCTTCTAAATATTCAATATACTGCCTGATCGTATTCTGGCTGACCTTTGACTGAGCAACACTTTTGAAAGTCGCTTCTATCTTAGGCGGATTTGTCAAAGAACCGATCGCCGATGCCAGAATATTGATTAAGTCTTCCAGTTCCTGCTTTTTTTACACTTTCGTCAGTTAAAGTAATATTGAATATTTTTCCGTTTCCGTAAATTCTATTCAATATTGTATTCCCTTTGTCTCTAATCTGCAAGATTTATATGTAACAGTTCAACCCAGGACTTTGCACTTGCTGTAAAGTCCATGAGAACGCATAAAGGTTTGGGAGAATCCGGCCTCTTCATTATTTTATGCTATACTGTCTTTATTTTACCTGCCCCTTCTTTTAAGACACCAAAAATAAAATCAACCGGAACAGTTATCTATCCCATGTGATAAACTACTCCGGTCGGTTCCAGATCCGGGCGTAATGCATATGATGCATGCTTTGCCCACATTATGTCGTTTCCTATAAGTACTGCTTCAGATTGTCAAGCACCACCTGATACCCGTTGGCGTACATATGAATGCCCTCGATCGTGAACTCCTTCTTCAACTTGCCCCGCTCATCGGTCAGACCCGCATTAACGTTGATAAACCGGCAGCCTTTCTTCGCCGCCAGCTTCTCCACGGCCTCATTGGCAACGGCGATATTCTCGTTGGTCCTCGTGACGAAAGCCGTCTTACCCCACTCTCCTTCCGGCACCTTGTCCGTCTCATTGACCGGATAATAAGCCATCATTGTGATCTCTGTCTCGGGCAGCCTCTCCTGGATCCGGGAGATGATCTCCTCATACCGCTCCATCAGCGCCTCCAGCCTATAGTCCGGGCTTCCGATGTCATTGGTGCCAATATTAATAAAAATCCTCGACGGC
This sequence comes from uncultured Lachnospiraceae bacterium, assembly GCA_947564645.1. Classification (GTDB taxonomy): domain Bacteria; phylum Bacillota; class Clostridia; order Lachnospirales; family Lachnospiraceae; genus UBA3282. Next base: position 17,290 of record CANOCU010000038.1, on the reverse strand, counting down.
TCCGTTCCAAAGACCATTTCCTCCATGTTTTCCAACATGTCCGTGGTCGTAAATCCGCCGATCCCCCGGTTGTAGATGACCTGATCCATGCCGTTTGTCATCAACAGTTCATTGATCGGGAACTGCTCCATCAGCGAAGATCCCGTGAAAAGGATCTCGCCCTTTTTCACATTCTGATTCAGGATCCGGAATCTCTCCAATTTATCCTGCTGATCCCTGTGCATAAATTCTTTGAAAAAATCCATAATGCCCTCCAGTCTTTGGTAACAGTTCAGCCATGAAATAATTTGCGGTCTGTGCGTGGGTGCTTGCACACAAAGCACTGATTGCAAATTGTTACATGAGCGGAGCGCCCTCATAATGAAATAAAAGCTGAGCCGCAACGCGGCGTCGGATGCGTAGCAGCCGCTTTTATGAATGATGAGGGCTGAACTGTTACGATTTTTATAATAATTTATAGTTAAAAATATTACAATCGAAAGGTATTTCCATTATACTATAGTTAACGACCTTAGAAATTTCGTTTTCGGCCCTGCATTCACCGGCTTATCTGTTATCAGGAGGCTTATCTGTTCATGGAACTGCTACAGCTGCAATACTTTCAGGCGATCGCGCGGACACAGAATATCTCCGCCGCCGCAGAGCAACTTCATATCTCCCAGCCTTCCCTAAGCCAGGTCCTCAAACGCCTGGAACAGGAAGTGGGCGCTCCCTTATTCGACCGGGTAGGCAAACGCATCGTGCTCAATGCCTACGGTGCAGTCTTCCTAAAGCATGTAGATGAGGCTTTTACCGCACTGGACAATGCTGCACTGGAGATCAGGACGATGCGCGGCACGGCTTCTAAGACCGTCAACTTAAGCATTCTGTCCGCCTCCATGCTGCTGCCCGATCTGTATCGGGAGATCAAAAACGCCGACCCTTCTGTCCTGCTCCATATCCTGCAGGCCGATCAGGAGCATCTGCCCGGCGCCGATGAGCTCATCATCTCCTCCGACTGGAAGCTGCCGTCAGACACCGCCTCCTGCCGCGTCCTGTTGAACGAGGAGATTCAGCTTGCACTGCCTGACGGGCATCCTTTGCTTACCCGGCCCTCTATCTATTCGGCTGACGCCTGCGGTCACACTGTGCAGGGATGTGATCATCCGGTATTTTACCGCGAGCTTTTCCGCCTGCCCTGCGACACCAATATAATCCGCTACCATACATAATTGGCAAGCCCGATCACCACCGGCATGGTCAGAATACTCAGCACCGTACTCAGGCACACATCCTTCACCGCATCCGTGTATTCTTTGTGGTAAATCTGTGCAAAGATCGCCACATTCGACCCCACCGGCGCCGCTGCCGCAAGCATCACCGCCAAACGCACCGTGCCGAATCCATCCGGAATCAGGAACAGGCATACCATCGTCAGAACCGGAATGAGGAGCAGCCGTACCGCCGCGCACAGATACGTCAGTTTATCCGTAAACAATTCCTTAAGCGGCACCTGCGCCAGATACGCGCCCAGCACGATCATGGCCAGCGGACCGTTCATGGACGCCAGTGTCCCGATCACTCCCGTCACGATAGCCGGAAGTTCTATCGGCAGGAAAAACAGCAGAAGTCCGATGACCAGACTGACCGCGATCGGATTCGTCGTGATCTTCTTTAAGCTGATCTGGGACTTATCCCCCGTCATGATAAAGACCCCGTAAGTCCACTGCAGAATATTCAGGATGGCCACAAAAGAAGCCACATAGAATACCGCTTCCTCCCCCAGCGTCATCTGTACCAACGGGATACCGATAAACCCGGCGTTGGAAAACGCAGCCCCGAACTGCCGGATCGCGGATTTCCTTCGAAACACCAACCTGCTGATCAGCATCGCAAGCAGCAATGCGCCAAGCGCTGCCAGGAAGGAAACCAGAAAGCCCGCCAGCATTTCTTTCGAATAATCCTTTATGTAGGACTTGATGATCGCGGCCGGCATGATCACGTATAAGAGCAGTTTTCCGATCTCACCGCTTCCCTGTGCCGTGATCACTTTCTTCTTATAAAGTATATACCCGATAAAAAGATACAGAAACATGATCACATTCTGCCGGAACAATAAGCTTACGATTTCCATTCTAAAAACTCCTTTTGTCTGCTCTCGTCTTCTGAAAAGCCGATGCTTTTCGGTAATACTTTATTCTTTACAACTATAACATTGGAGTTCTTATCATGTAAAATATATATGTTTGTATATTATTATAACTTTTGCATTATATATTTATATCGTTTACTGCTATATCACCACTTCTACTGATACATCTGCCGTGCAAATTCGTCCGCATTCTTCACCCGTACTGCCAGTTTAAGCCACTCCTTCAAAATCTGAAGATCTCTCTGCTTGAAAATTTCTTTCTTTAATTTATCCTGTACAGTTCCATATTCTTCCAACAGATCCACTATGGATTCGGCCTTTCCTTCCGCTAAACCTTCTGCCTTTGCATTACTGATCATATCATCCAACGGTCTGAACATTTTCTCACCCTCCTCATTTCTTCTACTCTTCCGTCTGGCCAGCTTCTCCAGGCTCTTCGAGCCGGTCAGCTGACTGAGTACATGCCAGCTCTCATTGTTCATATCCCAATATGCTTCATTGACTTCGAGGCATTCCTTCAACGTTTCTTTACTGTTCCGTTTTGCATACAATTCAAGCAGCGGACGCAACTCCGTCTTAAAATATTCCAGATGCCCAAAGGATGACAGATCAAGAAAATGTAAGGGATATTCAGGTATCAAACTCTTTAGTTCACTTCCCACTTCACCAGTCATGTCTCCGAAATCCATCATCTCATAAAGGCTCTTTGGTCCCTGCCACATTTCTTCTCCCCAATAAACCACCAATGTTGCCATCGGAAAAAGGCGGTCCTCTTTCTTTATCTTATACAGAAATTCTCCGGCATCCTTATAAACTTTCTCCGGAATACCTCCTCCATTCTCTTCCCAGGATTTTCGACATTCCCTGTATTCTTCGTTCTTCTTCTCATTCCGAGATCTGATATCACGAAGCTGTCTGTCATATTCCAGCGCTTCCTGAAGCATGATACGAACGGGAATCCCGTAATCGACTTCATCCTGATTTTCCAACGAGAGTATGGCAAAACGCTGTCCGCTATAAGTCTGCTTCATGACTATATCTCCGATCTTCTCCACTGCTCCTGACCGTCCTTTTCCGGATCGAACCGGTGTCACTTCCTGCAATTCCTCCGCTCTGACAATCTGCCTTCCCTGAAAAACGCCGCCGTTCCAAAGATCCGCGTACCTGGCAGTGTCCCGCAAATATGATTTTAAACTGATATCTTTCCTGCCCACAATACCTCCTTTGCAGGAGAATAGAGCCATATCCACGGACAGTCAATGTTACCCTCACTGTAACCTGTCCTTTACGAAATCTCCTGCTTTCTTCATTTTTATTTGGATTAAAAGCATGATTTCGTCTGACACCCGTTGGGCATAAAGTAGCCGTTTTCCGTTATAACGACCAGATATGTATTAGAATTTTGAAATGTATGCTTTGCAATGAGTATAGCATGGAAGCCTGCACTTGTCATGCATGATTTCTGTTCGGTAAATCGTTTATCGTCAATATGCACAATACAACATATTGTAATATATTTTGACAAAACGCCAAAGCAAAACAATATCTTGCATAGAGATACATTGCAATCTACCCAACATAGTCCTATATTTTCTAACATGCACCGCAGCGCCCATAATACCACCCCAGTACTCCGTTACTCTTCCCATAACACCCGCCGGTATTGCGAAACACCACCGAGATCCGGTCCCCGGGCTTTACTTCCAACAGCGCATCGCTGTAATCATCTACATGCCAGGACTCATCGTCAGCCAGATAGAGAAAAGAAGACGGCGTCCACAAGACGATCCCGCTGCCTAAATGGCGGCAGCGCACCATGCCGTCCTGCTCCTCCAACCGTTCGACCTGGCTGTCAAAATACTGAATATACAAGGACGCCGGCCGGCCTTCCTGCCCGTCAAGCGCAGTCACCACCGGAAACTCATCCTGATACTCCCATTCGATCTCTTCCATAGCGGCATCCCTGTCCGGAAAAATAAGCGCATTAAGCTGTCCGACCTCTTTCAGGCCGCAGCCGCCGTCCATGCTGATGATCCTGCGTTCATACGCGAAGAGCGGCCTTAAGTCCGCTTCCTCATGACGGTAAAGACTGACGGGCCAGTGTTTGTGTCACAGAGCAACTCCAGCCGATGCTCCTCCACATTTCCCTCCGAAAGAAACACCGGCCCCTTCGAAGACAGTTCCATGATATAGCGGACCGTCCGCAGACTCTCCGGCTCTTTGTCTATAAGATCGCCCACAATAACCAGAATATCGTCCGCGCTATATCGCAGTTTTCCAAGCAGCCCCACCAGATTTTCCAGGTGCCCGTGAATATCGCTCGTGGCAATGATCCGCTGTCCCGGCCTGGCGTCTATCTTTTGTATGATCGTCTTCATATTTGTACCCTCGTGCCAACCCTGGCATGAATATCCGTGAAAAAAGTCGCATAAGACCTTTCCATATGTGTAACGGAAGTTTTAACTTCCACACTTCACTTATTCTGTGCTATACTTGTAGTAAACGGCATCCTGGATTTCTGCTTCCTGCTTCGGCCAGGGCCACATCCGGAAGGATCCAATGTCGTCACCCATCCGGGAAATAGCTTTATATCATCATATCACACTTGCACCTCCATGTCATCTTTGGCACAAATACCCAGGAAAAGCACGGTGCAAGGTTTGAAGAAAGGATATCCCACGCATATGAACGATTTATTGACCCGCATCCAAGACAACGTATCAAACGTGATCATCGGCAAGGAATCTGTGACTAAGCTTCTTCTCGCCGCACTGGCAGCCGGCGGACATGTCCTGCTGGAAGATGTGCCCGGAACCGGCAAGACGGTATTGGCAAAATCCCTGGCCCGCTCCATGGAATTTTCTTTCGGGCGGATCCAGTTCACACCGGACCTGCTGCCCAGCGACGTGACCGGGCTTTCCTATTATAATCAGGAGAAGGGGGCTTTTGTCTTCAAGGAAGGTCCTGTGTTTACGAATCTCCTGCTGGCAGACGAGATCAACCGGGCCACTCCCAGAACCCAGTCCAGTCTGCTGGAATGCATGGGAGAAGGACAGGTCACCGTGGACGGCACCACCCGTCCTCTGGGCGTTCCCTTCTTCGTGATCGCCACACAGAACCCGGTGGAAACGCTGGGCTGTTATCCGCTTCCCGAAGCGCAGATGGACCGTTTTCTGATGCGGATCAGCATGGGCAGCTTAAGCGAGACCGAGGAACGGCAGATGATTGACCGCTATATCAACGACCAGCCGCTGGAGACGATCCGTCCGGTCTGCACGCTTCAGGAAATGGCGGCCCTGCAAAAAGAATGCCGCACTATCTATGTGCATGAAGATCTTCGAAACTATATCGTGTCTCTTGTGCAGGGAACCCGGAAATACGCCTCAGGCTCCGGCGACACCAACACCCGCAGCATCCTGGAGGGTGTCAGCCCGCGCGGTACGCTGGCACTGCTTCGCGCTTCCCAGGGGTATGCCATGGTGCAGGGAAGGGATTTCGTCGCCCCTGAGGATATCAAGACGGTGGCTGTTCCGGTACTGGCACACAGAATGATCTCGGAAGCAGCCTACACACAGCAGAAGGAAGCAGCGATCCGCGGGCTGCTGAACAGCATCTCCCTGCCCACGGAAGATTGGACAAGGCCATGATCAGTTTATTTTTCTTAAGTTTTCTGCTCCTTGCTTTTGCCTGGAATCTCTATTACACAAAGCACTGGAGCCGTAACTTGCTTGTCACTCTGCGTTTCCTGCAGGATTTCATCTACGCGGGCGAACAGGCAGAAATGACCGAACAGATCGAAAACCGCAAGAAACTGGTGCTTCCCGTTCTGGAAGTGGCTTTTCATGTGGATAAAAGACTCGCCTTCCATAACTGTGAGAACACCAGTGTCAGCGATTATACTTACAAGCGAGATATCTTTGCCCTGCTCGGTTATCAGCGAATCACCAGAAAACTGACGGTAGGATGCACGAAGCGCGGCTGTTACAGGATCGACAAATCCTACCTGACAACCTTCTCCATGCTGCACAGACGCCGGTTCTCCATAGATGCCCCGGCAGACACGCAGCTGTATGTCTATGCCGCGCGGACCAATGTCTCGGATATCCTCGTCACCTGCGAACGGCTTATGGGCAGTGTGCAATGCGCCAAAAGGCTCTTCGAAGACCCTTTTGCCTACGCCTCGATCCGCGAATATACCGTCACCGATCCCATGAAGACCATCAACTGGAAAGCCAGCGCCAGAACAGGGGAACTGATGGTCAATACCTTTGAATCCACACATATGGAAAAGGTGCTTCTCTTCCTGGATGTGGAGGACAGCGGCATCCTGAAATACGAATATCTGACGGAAGACGCCATCTCCGTGACCGCCACCCTGGCCCAGAAAATGATCGCCCGGGGAATGGAAGTCGGCTTGTGTACGAATATCACGGCAGCGCCCGATCTGACCGCCAAATCCCCCTCCGGCCATACTCTTCCATCTCCCCATGGACAGGAGTTTACCTGCCTGCCTCCGGCCGGCGGAAGGAAGCAGCTTACCGATATCGAACAGCTGCTGGCCGTGCACAGAGCAGACGCGAAAGTACTGCCTCTTCCTGCCATGCTTGACGGTTTTGCCAATCAATACGCAGACCTGGCAGAAGACGCGGTCATAATCCTTATCTCCAAAAACGCGGTGTCAAACCAGGCCGCCATCGAGTCCTTTATCGACAAAGAACAGGCCGTGTGGGTCGTTCCGTGTCCGCGAAACGAACCCTGCACCCTGCATACCGCAGACAATATCCGTCTGATCAGCAGACAGGTAAACGACTTCTGACTCGAATACAGAAAGGGGACCACCACCTTGAGAAAACTGATCAAAACAACCGCCGGATGGATCCATACCACGCTCGTTCTGGCCATCATCATACCGCTTCTCTACGTCCTCTGCGTAAAGGATCAGACTGCAGTCGGCCCCTATCTGTATCTGAAATGTCTGGTCATCCTGTTTCCTGTCGTGGCCACCGATCTTGCCGCCGGCAAATGCAGAAACCTTCTGTCCTATCTGTTCCTCTCGGCGCTGACTTTGGCCGCCACGGGAGCCCTCGGTTTCGTACTGGCCGGATCCCTGCGCAACAACCTTCTGCTTCTGGGTTATATGGTGCTTGTGCTTATCGAGACATTGTTCGTGATCGTGAACCGGCTGACTGCCCGTCTGCAGAAGAAAAAAGAACGGGAGGCCGCACTCGAATCCGATCCGTCCTACCGCCCTTATTATGATATCTTAAAGGAACCCTCTTTTCCAGTACTGCTCTATTTCGGCGCGGCTTATGTGCTTGCACTGAACTTTAACGGCCCTTCCGTATGTAACGCCGCCCTGTTCAGCGCCGTTCTGTACGCCGTGACCGCCTTTCTATATCATTATGTGAGCGAGACCGACCATTATCTTTTCCTGAACAAAAGAACCGGCAGCCTTCCCTCCCGGCGCATCTACAGCATCGGAAGCGGTATGCTGGCAATCTACCTGGCGCTTCTCATGCTCCTTACGCTGCCCGCGCTGTTTACCATCGCAAACCGCCATTACCGCGATCTCAGGGAACTGAAATCCGATGTCAGGATAGACTACACGGAAATGATGCCGCAGCCTGAAGAAGAACCGGTTGGCGAAGATCCCATGGCCATTCTTATGGAGCAATACGGAGACGTTAAGCCTGCTCCCTGGTGGCTGGACTACATTTTCTACGGCATCACGATCGTTATATTCGTCCTGCTCGCCTTTGCCCTGGTCAGGAAGGTTTACACCGTCTTCCAGGACTTCCGGGCAGTCAATGACGAAAACGGAGATATCGTCGAAGAACTGCAGGATACGGATGACGTCGTCAATATAACCGCTCCCCTGCGCCGCCGCAAGCTGTCGGAGAGGGAACGCATCCGCCGGGAATACCGCAAAGTGATAAGGCGGCATCGCAAAGACCGTCCCGCTGTCTATGAATCCCCTGCCGAGATCGAGCAAAACGCCGGCATTGCACAGACAGAAGACGGCATTGCACTCCACAGCAGATACGAAACCGCCAGATACGGAAGATAAAAATTTAGATAAAGAAACTCAAATGATAACTAAAAAATTTGAGTTTCTTTTTTAGTTTCTTGAATTAACTCAAATTATTTGGTAAAATATCAAAAAAAGAAAGAGAATTTAAAATGACAACTGAAAATTTTCACGAATTACTAAAACAAATTCAAAAAATAAAGTGCGAAACTCAAATTCTCGAGTTAAAAAGCGCCGGAAAGGGATGTCCCAAACGTCTCTATGATACATTGTCCAGCTTTTCCAATCAGGATGACGGCGGTATTCTTGTTTTTGGCATTGATGAAGAAAATGGTTATGCGGAATCGGGCGTATATGATCCGCAGGATCTGCAGAAGAAAATTGCGGAACAATGTCTGCAGATGGAACCTCCGGTCCGCCCATTGATGACCGTTCTGCAGAAAGACGGGAAAAACTTTGTCGCCGCGGAGATACCCGGAATAGATCTCGTAGAACGGCCCTGCTATTATAAAGGACAGGGCCGCCTGAAGGGTTCTTTCACCAGGATCGGCGACAACGACCAACCTATGACAGAATATGAGATCTACAGCTACGAGGCTTTTCGCAAAAAATACCAAGACGATATCCGCACAGTGCCAAGGGCAGGACTCTCTTCGCTGAACCAGGAAAAACTGACCGAATATATCCTTAGGCTGCGTACAGGAAAACCTAACCTGTCACACTTACCGGAACAGGATATTTATGAATTGATGAGCATTACACGAAACAGTGAATTTACCCTCAGCGCCGTCATGCTTTTCGGTCTGTATCCGCAGGCTTATTTTCCCCAGCTTTGCATTACTGCCGTTGTGGTGCCCGGTCATGAAATCGGCACTGTCGGCGCGCTGGGAGAACGCTTTCTGGATAATGAACGTATCGAAGGAAACATTCCGGAAATGCTGGAATGTGCCCTTCAATTTGTCCGCCGGAATATGAAGACAAAGACCATCATCCATTCTGACAGCGGCAAACGGGAAGACCGCACGGATTATCCGATGACCGCGGTCAGAGAGACAATCGTCAATGCACTCGTACATCGGGATTACAGTATGCACACAGAGGGAATGCCCATACAGATCCTGATGTTCGAGGACCGGATGGAAATTCACAATCCGGGCGGCATCTACGGCAGACTACGCATAGACCAACTGGGAAAAATGCAGCCCGATACAAGAAATCCCGTTCTGGCCGCCGCGCTGGAAGTTGCCGGCATCACGGAGAACCGCTATTCCGGTATTCCAACGATACGCCGCGAATTTGCACGGCTTGGTATGCGGGAACCGAAGTTTTCCAGTGAAAGAGGACATTTCGTTGTCACATTTTACAAAGAAATGCATATACTTGCAAAAAAGACAGGCGGCCACGACGCAGATACAGATAACCTGCTCCTGTTCTGCCAGACTCCCAGGACACGGAAGGAAATCTGCGATTATCTGGGACTCACTTCCACATCCTATGCAATACAGGTTTATGTAATGCCGCTTGTGGAACAGGGGCTGATCCGACTGAGCATTCCGGATAAACCCAAAAGCACAAAGCAGCTATATTACAGCGATAAGTAGCAGAAAAGCAAGCGGTATGTCTCCTGCCCGGAAGCATACCGCCGCGTCATGCCGTACATCTTTTTATCGTTTACCGAATCCGGATCAGGAACTTCAACTCATAGTCCCGCTCCATCGGATAGCAATACTCCTTCGCCGTCTTCGGACCGCAGATCCCGGTACCGATCCCCATCTGGAAAGCCGAGATCGTGACATAAGTGCCGGTCACCGTCTCATCCTCCCGGTGCCTCATCCCGAGGAGTTCCCTGTCGCTGTAAGGCTTGATCCCCAGTTCGAAGGGTTGGTCGAGTGCGGTAAAGGTCACTGTCTGCCTACCGTTGCTTACGCCTGCCCATCTGCAGTCGCACCGGTTGCCGCTCTCCTGCGGACGGATATTGGGTTCCGTCATATCCAAGACCCGGCAGGTCACTTCTTCGATCTGCGCCTGCTCTTTCATATCGGCGTAGGATTCCCCGTTTCTTCCCAGATACGTGACCTCCCCGTAACTTTCGTCCACGCGGAATGCCTTGCCGAAGCGCGGCAGACTGCCGCGTCCCTTTTCGCAGTGCAGTCTGCTTGTGACGACGATGCCCTGCGCACTGCCCTCATAGCAGTCGGTGCAGAGAAAGGTCTGCTTCTTACATGCAATCCGTGTGGTGACCGTGATCCGGTTCTCCCCCTTCTCCACAGCCAGCACCTCTTCCTTCTGCTCCAGGAAATCCTCCATGCAGTTGTGCAGGGAGAAATTGAAATCGTTATCCGTCGGCGCACGGAACAGGATCGTATACGGATCCGAAGCTTCCAGACAGCCGTCAGCCAGCATGATTTCCGGTCTGCCGCCTTTGATGACAAAGCTTCCGATTTTCGCAACAGTATCCTCCTCATTCCTTGCACCGACTTCCGCCGTATTCTCACCATGTCCAGATGCCGACAAAGCATTTTCCAGCTTCACGCACCCTGCATCTTCCGGTACAGCCGCAATCCTCTCCTCCAGGATGATCTGCTCTCTCGCCACTTCCCTGTCAGCGCCGTCTTTCGTATCGATGGTCACCACCGTCAGCATCAGATCACTGTCTGCCGCCCCGGCCGCTTCTCTATGCGGCTTCGTATCCAGTACGATCTCCACTCTTGAAAGCGGTCCGGCTTCCGGCACAAACGTCATCACATGACCGTCGCTCCAGGTGCATTCCAGCCGGTAGCGGCTTCCCTCCGAGAAGGCCGTCGTATTAAAGATCTCGAACCGATCGCCGCCCAGGTGCCGCATCCGGATCGGACGGTAAATATACCGCATGATCCTGGCGCCGGTAGAAGGCGTCCTGTCAGGATAGAACATGCCGTCCACGCAGAAATTACCGTCATGCTCCCACTCTCCGTGATCGCCGCCGTAGGTATAGCTGCCGTCCTCATGGCGCACCGCATGATCCACCATTTCCCAGACGCAGCCGCCCATCAGGTTATCGTAGGCATAGATCTCTTTCCAATATCCTTCCGCATTTCCCGGACCGACCCCCATGGCGTGGGCGTACTCACAGAGGAAATAGGGTCTGTCGCACAGTTCTTTTACCCGATAAGTCTTCTCCCCGATGGCATGAACCCTTTTGATGGGCGGATACATCTCGCTTCCCACATCGTAAGCCTTCCTCTTCGTGTGGATCGCGCTCTCGTAATGGATCGGAAGATCCGTATGCTTTTTCAGATAAGCGTACATCCGGTCCGTATTGTAGATGCCGCCCGCCTCATTTCCCAGACTCCACATGATCACGGATACATGAGTCTTGTCACGCTGATATAATCGTCTTGCCCGGTCCACATAATGCCTTGCCCATTTCGGATCGTTGCTGATCCGGTTGTAATCGGGCGGAAGCAGGTGAGACATGGTGCCGTGAGTCTCCAGATCCGCCTCGTCCACCACATAGATACCCAGCTCGTCGCACAGCTCCAACAGATACGGATCCGGCGGGTAATGGGAAGTGCGCACCGTATCGATATTATATTCCTTGCACAGACGCATATCCCGCTCGATCTCTTCCGGTGTCAGCGTATAACCGTTGTCACAGCTGGTATCGTGATGATTGACGCCGTGAAGCTTTACTTTATGGTCATTCAGATAGAAGACCGCATCCCTGATCGTCACATCCTTAAATCCTACCCGTGTTTTCACACAGCTTCCGGGCACCTCATAATACAAATCGTACAGCACCGGCGACTCCGCATTCCACTCTGTCACTGCCAGATCCTCGAACACCACTTTCGCCGCCTTATCCTTCGACCGGACAGTTCTGCGCTCGCAGATCCCGTTTCCCTCCAGTGTAAAAGTAACCTCCCCGTCCGCATACAGCTTCACACTGGCCGCCGCCCGGTAGCCCTGCCCTGTCTTCCTGGTCTTAAAGCCGATATCCAGGATATCGCCCTTCTCACTGATCCGAAGCAGCACATCCCGGAAAATGCCGTTGTTGCGGAACATATCCTGACATTCCAGATAGGTGCCGTTGCACCAGCGGCGCACCACCGCCACCAGTTCGTTGATCCCTGCATGAATATAAGAAGAAATGTCGAACTCCGCCGTATTGTGGGCGCCTTCCGAATATCCCACAAAACTGCCGTTCACATACAAATCGATGCAGCTGGCCACGCCGAGGAAGGAGAGTACATGATTCTTCCCGGCATCCTCCACCTCGAAGAAGCGGCGGTACACTCCCACATAATTATATTCCTCCACCGGCTCCTGCCACCGCGGTCCGATGCCATGATCCGAACCGATCCAGCAGAAACTCTTCCCTGCCGCCTCCGTGGTCGGAATCTCCGGCGGCTGATAAGGAAACTGATACCGCATGTTCACGTAAAAAGGCTTCGCATATCCGCGAAGCTGCCAACAGGAAGGCACGTCCAGCTTATCAAACTCCACATCGTCCGTGTCAAATACTTCCGGCAGATCGGCTGGACGCGAATAGAACTTAAAGTCCCACTTCCCGTTCAGACAGACCACCTTCGGGGATCCGTATCGCTTCTGCGCGCCACTCACCCGGTCCGCCTGTTCCCTGTCCGGATAAGGAATAAAATAGCTTCTCGGAGGCAGTTTGTTCACCTCGAAGATATGAAAGTCCTGATAATTTGTCGTGTTGATTTTGTACTGCATGACAGCGCCACTCCTTTCTTTCACGTTTATATTGTTTTCCATTCCGCATCTGACGGATGTATCCATTCCTCTACCGTTTCTCTCCGACAACCTTGCAACGCTTCTTATAACATGCAATCCCGTAGCAGTAGATCGTTTCCATCCCGTCTCGCACCAGAGTATCCACATACTTCCGGTCTCTGATCTGCCGCAGCGCTTCCTGGCATGCAGCGTCAAAGGCGGCATCCTCGGCATACTTAAGTTCTATGACAATGCCGGTTCCTACGGATGCATTTTCGATCATGATGTCACTGTAGCCTTCCCCCGATTCCGCGTTTGACCGCACAGTCCAGTCATTCATATATCCAAAAAGCCCCAACAGAATACCGTGGTAAAAATTCTCTTTCATTTCTTTCCTGACATTGGTATCCCGGATACTGATGGTCTTCTTCAGATACGCGTTAAAACCTTCCTCGATAGCCGGCACATCATGCTCCTGGAACGCCCTGCAGAAAGTTTCCAGCATTCCTCTGTCCCTCTGCGTCTACTCCTGAAACCACTTACGGATCTGCTGTACGAAAATCCAGCGTATCTCCCTGTTCGGAATCACAAGTTCCGACCTGCCGTCTTCCTGCACGCCCCGCCTGGTCAGATAACCTGTCGTAAAAAGGATACTCCATAAATGATCCAGATCCGCATCCAGATCCCTGAAAGTCAGTTCCTGATGAAGCTCCTTCTTAATGCTGCCGCCATCGATCAGCAGCTCGATCTCGTTCCTGGCAGTCTGATTCGCTTTCTTCACAAAGCTCCTGATAATATCATTGCTGCTCGTATTGACCCAGTAATTCTGCGGCATCACAGCGCTTCCGTCCCGAAGGTCATCACAGTAATTGATCACGTCCCATGGGCAATAGATCCCGGCATCACCAAACCGGTAACCGTCATACCACTCCTTTATGAGATCATATTTCTCCATCATCCCATAGTAATCCAACATTTTCCGGACTTCTTCATCGGTAAAACCGAAATACTCGTGATAGCGCACATCCTGCACCGTATAGACTTTGAAATTATTGAGTCCCGTAAAAATACTTTCTCTGGAAACTCTGAGGCACCCTGTGAGAACCGCAAAATACAGACTGTCATTTGTCTTAAGCGCCTGGCCGAATAAGCCTCTTACAAGCTTTACCATACTATCATAATATCCGGCCCGATACGCCTGATCCAACGGCACATCATACTCATCGATCAAAACGATCGTTTTCTGCCCAAAATGTTTCTGCAAAAGCTGCGACAGGATAAGCAGGCTGTTCTTGAGCAGCTCATCCGCCATTGAGAAAACACCGCTTTCATTTAATTCGATCAGCTTGCTGTACTGCCGCCGTTCTGTCTCTGACAGGCGGTCGCTCCCGGCCAGAAACGGAAAGCGTGCCGCCTCTCTGCCTACAAGATCGCAGAGCATTCCTCTGGCCTCCTCAAAATCGTCTCCCGCCACTGCTTTCATGCTGATGGAAATGACCGGAAATTTCCCCATGTACTTATCACAGGCTTCCTGGTCCTTCGCGATCTCAAGCCCGTCAAAAAGCGTCCTGTCACAGCCAGATTCAAAAAAACACCGCAGCATACTCATATTCAACGTCTTGCCGAATCTCCGCGGCCTGGTAAATAAATTGACATAAGCGCGATTCTTCAAAAGCCCCTTGATCAGTCCTGTCTTGTCAATATAGTAAAGATTTTCCCGGCGAATCGTCGCAAAATCCTCAATCCCTACCGGAAGCGCAGTCTCCCTTATCATATATAATCCCCTACTTTAACTCAGCCTTACCGGTCTGCTTTCCCAGACCATGAAATCAAAATGGTAATCAATGATATTTGTATTCAGTATAGCACATATACTTTAAAGAAACACACGTTAGCGCAACCTTTTTCCCAAATAACGCAAAAAAGCGTTCACGCTTTATGCTGATAAACGCTTTTTTGTAAAATCTGCAGTCTGACTGCTCTGTTTCTTCTGCCGTTTCTACCGCTCCGTCCGGATCACAGCTTCCTGTATCTTACAGCCTTCCGCCTCGAACTTCACACGGATCTCGCCCGCTTCCATGCCCGCGCGGACCACCGCCATCACATAGCCGTCGTAGGTCTTCCAGGTCATGTCGTCATAGCTGCCGATAGCCCGGGGATCTGCGCTGCCGAAGCCCTGCAGGGTACCTGCGCCTTCCACGCTGACCGTGATCTCCTTCACTGCGTTTAAGTTTTCCACACCGTTTCGATCCACCAGTCTCACCGTCACAAACGCAAGATCCTCCCCGTCTGCCCGCAGCTTCTCTCCTTCGCATGTCACCTGCAGCTCCACATCGGCATCCGCCGTCTTTAGGGCAAAGCGTCCCGTCTGGACACCGCCCGTATAGCCGACCGCCAACAGTTCACCCGGCTCATAAGTCATCTCGTAAGAAGCCGTAAAGCCGTTTGCCTCGCCGGCCGGCTTCCTGCCAAGGGAAGTACCGTTCAAGAACAGCTCCACTTCCTCCGCCTCACTGTAGATATCCACGTTTGCCGGTTTTCCCTCGTAACCCGGCCAGGTCCAGCTGGCGATGTTGTCCTTCAGCATCCAGGCCGTCTGGGAATGCGGCATACCGTAACGGTCCACACGCTCCACCGCGATATACGGCTCCTTGCGCAGTCCGAAGACAATCTCCCGCAGGTAGCTTATGGGCCTGCGGTAACCGATAAGATCGAGATCCCCGATATATGCTGCCCTGTCCGGATAAACACCGTTGAAATTCTGGGTACCGTCATAGTAGAAAATACCACAGCCCGCTTCCCCCAGATAGTCATAGCCGGTCCAGGTGTAATCACCCAGCACATGACCGTTATTCTTTACGATATCCCAAAGCCTCACGATATCGGCCGGGAAGGTCTCCGTGCCTACCACCGGCTTATTGGGATGCAATTCCTTCTCCAGAACGTGACGGCCCGTCAGATAATTCATGCCGGTAATATCCATGCCCTGACTTGCCTCCTCGATGCATTCCGTCATCAGCGGATGACAGGCAAAGGCATCCGCCGCAGGCCCTACCATCAAAGCCATCATGCCATTTAATGCGCTTGCCCCTTCCTCTGCATGTTCTTCCTGCCCCTGCGCTGCCTCTCCGCCTGCTGCCGGTGCGGAAGCTTTGGCCGCGCTCATGATATCCTGGATCACCGTCCCCATCCTCGGCCCCAATGCCAGCATGCCGTTGATCGCATTGGTCGTATAGCGGTAGGGATCGAGCGAATGGAACTGATTGCAGATCATTCGGTTGAGCTGCGCGCCTCTGGCCGTTCCCAGATCCGGAATCTCATTGCCTGTGGAATACAGAACGACACTGGGATGATTGTAATCTTTTCTCACCATGCGTTCTACCTCCTGATCCACACAGTCCAGGAAATGCAGCGCAAAATCATTGGCGTTCTTATGGTTGGTCCACATATCGCTCAGCTCGTCCATGACCACCATGCCGACCCGGTCACAGGCATCCAGCATGGCCTTACTCATAGGATGATGAGAACTGCGGATACTGTTAAAACCTGCCTCCTTCAGCTGGCGGCACCGCCTCTCCTCCGCCTTCTCAAGCGTAGTCGCGCCGATAATGCCGTTGTCATGGTGGATACAGGTGCCCCGCAGCTTCACCTGCTGACCGTTGATGCGAAGACCATGTTCCGCATCCAGTTCCAGCCTGCGGATGCCGAAATGCTCCCGCACCTCATCCAGAAGTTCCTCACCCGCATAGATCTTTACCACACAGTCATACAGTTCCGGCGTGTCAGGACTCCACAACCTCGGCTGCAGCAGCGCAATCCTCTGATACACCGTCTCCTCCGCTTCCGGGAACATCGTTACGCCGACTTTATCCGTCCCCACGACCGTTCCCTCATGAAGCAGGGTCGTCTCCACCGTGACCTTTTCCTTTCTGCGGGTAAGATTTCTAACCGTGGAGCGAATCTCCACCGCCGCACTCTCCAAAGACACGTCCGGCGTCGTGATCCGCACCCCGTCCGCCGGTACATGGATCCTCGAACCCACAAGCAGATTGACATTACGATAAATCCCGCTGCCCGAATACCAACGGCTGTTCTTCTCCGCCGCATTGTCGGCGATCACCTTGATCTCATTCTCCGCGCCATACTCCAGATACTGATCCAATACCACATAGAAATTGGAATATCCATACAGATTACTCTGTGCCAGATTGCCGTTCACATACACCATAGCCGTGGCATAGACGCCCTCAAATTCCAGAAGTACCGTCTTCTCCTGCCACTCCTTTGGCACATCCAGCTTCTTGCTATACGTATAAAGTCCGCCCGGCCAGAAGCCCGTCTGTGCGCTGTTGGCCGTATTCGGCGTCCGCTCCTCATGCACCATGGCATCGTGCGGCAGATTCACCGCCTCAAAC
>CANOCU010000037.1 GCA_947564645.1 uncultured Lachnospiraceae bacterium | reverse complement strand
GAACAGTGGTCTCCAAAACCATCGATGTGGGTTCGATTCCTACTGCCCCTGTTACAACCCGTGAGTAACCGCTCACGGGTTTTGCGTTTCTTACATACGGACCGCCGGCCTGCAGTCGCTGTCACAAGGCATATAGACCGGAAGTATTACGAAAGGACTGTCCTATCATGAAAAAACCTGCTGTAATGTTCGCTGCCGTCGTTATGACCTTCAGCCTGCTCACGGGCTGCGGTAAAGTCACGCCCCTGCTTTCGGCAGTGGATTATGAACTGGATTTAGATACGAATACAACAAATAAAGGGGTATCTGTCGGAGACACCCCTGAAGCTTTTCTCGCCGCTTACGGCGAATATCGTATTTTCACATCTGTGAACGGCGGCGAATATCAGGTATTTCCCACAGAAGAGATTCCTTTCGGGGATTCTGTCACATGTCTGCTGCCCACTTTCTTTATCGACGGTCTGCCCGTTGACCCCGACGTCTTCTGTGAGGAGAATGAGATCGAGAAATCCGGTCTCCTGACATTCCTGACTTCCGAGGACTATCTGCAATCCCATACGGTAGTCTACTACTACCTGACATTCACATGGGAAGACGGTGTCATCTCGGAGATCACATCCCGCTATATGGATTATAACGAGGACGCCTCCTACTACATGCAATAACTCGAACGTCCGGGCACGCTGCGCAAATTGCTCACGCAGTCGTCATGCGCAGGAGATTGAGATTTTCTTAATATTCCGCACACCATCAGCAATTTGCGGGCATGGATGTCCGCAAAAGCCCGTTCCGAGCCCGGATGGCGAGTAAAGGGCGGTTGCGTCCACATGCGATTACCCTGTCGGAATATTTAGAAAATTCATTCGACGAAGCCGACACAAGAGAGCAATTTGCGCAGCGTGCCCTTCGATCAGTGTATTATATCTCTTATCCCGCGAACTGGCTCTGGTAGAGCGTCGCATAGAACCCGCCCTGCGTAAGCAGCGTCTCATGATTTCCCTGCTCGATAATATTACCGTCCTTCATGACAAGGATCACATCCGCCTCGCGAATCGTGGACAGCCTGTGCGCCACGATAAAACTGGTTCTGCCCTGCATCATAGTGGCGAAAGCCTTCTGTATTCTGATCTCTGTTCTCGTATCAATGGAGGAAGTCGCTTCATCCAGAATCAGCATGGGCGGCAGACACAACATGACTCTCGTGATACACAACAGCTGTTTCTGTCCCTGTGAGAGACTGCCGCCGTCCTCGCCGATCACCGTATCATATCCCTGCGGCAGCCGCTTGATAAAGCTGTGCGCATGGGACGCCTTCGCCGCGGCAATGATCTCTCCTTCAGTCGCTTCCGGTTTCCCCATCACAATATTATCCCGGATCGTGCCTGATTTCAGCCATGTCTCCTGGAGCACCATACCATAATGATCCCGCAGGCTGCTTCTGGTCACATCACGTATATCCGCACCGTCCACGCAGATTCTGCCGGACTGCACATCATAGAAACGCATCAGCAGATTGATGACCGTGGTCTTGCCGCAGCCCGTAGGTCCGACGATTGCCACCCGCTGTCCGGGCCGCACCGACAGATTAAAATCCGTGATCAGCTTCCTGTCCGGCACATAGGAGAACTCCACATGCTGCAGATCTACTCTGCCCTCCACGTCTGTCAGGACAGCCGCGCCCTCACGGTCCGGAATCTGCGGTTCCTCCTCGATCAGTTCAAAGATACGCGCCGCACATGCCAAAGCGTTCTGCAGTTCCGTCACCACTCCCGATATCTCGTTAAAAGGCTTCGTGTACTGATTCGCATAGGTCAGAAAACAGGACAGCTGCCCCACACTGATTCCGCCCTTGATCGCAAAGACCGCGCCCGTCACCGCCACGCCGGCATAAACCAGATTATTGACAAATCTCGTGGACGGGTTAGTGATCGAGGAATAGAATATCGCTTTGAGAGAACATTTGCCCAGCCTGTCATTGATCTCATCAAATTCCTCCAGCGCTTCATCCTCATGGGAAAAGGCCTGCACCACCTTCTGGTTGCCGATCATCTCCTCGATCAGCGCCGTCTGCTCTCCTCTCGTCTCCGACTGCGCCCGGAA
Organism: uncultured Lachnospiraceae bacterium; assembly: GCA_947564645.1. Lineage (GTDB taxonomy): Bacteria > Bacillota > Clostridia > Lachnospirales > Lachnospiraceae > UBA3282. The sequence goes on along the minus strand of CANOCU010000037.1, from coordinate 35,291 downwards.
CATGACGAAGGTCTTCCTGGCGATAAAAGCCGCTACCACGAAGGACAACGGCGTGATCAGCACTACCACGCCCGTGATGCCCACATTGACGCTGAGCATAAAGCCCAGCGTGCCCAGGATCGTAATGACGCCCGTAAAGAACTGCGTGAACCCCATCAGCAGGCCGTCCGCAAACTGGTCCACGTCCGCGATCACCCGGCTCACCACTTCCCCGTAGGAATGCCCGTCAATATACTTAAGCGGCAGGATCTCGATCCGCTTAAACGCCTCGTCCCGGATATCCTGCACGATGCGGTAGGTCATCTTATTGTTACAGATGTTCATGACCCACTGCGCCACCGCCGTGATCCCGATCACCACCGCCATCTGCTGCAGGATGGCAAATACACCGTCGAAATCCACCCTTCCTTTATCGATGATCAGGTCGATCACCCGGCCGGTCAGGATCGGCAGATACAAGGTCAAGGTCACGGTGAGCGCCGCCATCATGATCGATAACGCCAGATATACCCAATATTTTCTAATATACCGCAGCACCTTACGCAGTGTTCCTCTCTGCCCGCCGCTGTTCTCTGATTTCGCCATTTTAACTGCGCACCTCCTTTTTCGGATATTGCGAGTAGTAAATCTCCTGATACACCTCGCACCGCTCAAGCAGCTCCTCATGGATCCCGATACCCGCCATCTCCCCGTCGTCCAACACGATGATCTGATCCGCATGCTGAATGGAGGACGCCCGCTGGGACACGATAAAGACGGTCATATCGCCTTCCATATTCCGGATCGCCTGCCGCAGCGCCGCGTCCGTGGCATAGTCAAGCGCCGAGGCGCTGTCGTCCAGGATCAGGATCTCCGGCCGTCCCACCAGCGCCCGGGCGATGGTCAGACGCTGCCTCTGGCCGCCGGAAAGGTTCCGTCCTGTCTGCGCGATGGCCGCATCCAGCCTGCCGTCCTTCTGTTCCACGAATTCCTTCGCCTGGGCCGTCTCGATGGCCTGCCAGATCTCCGCATCCGTCGCATTGTTTTTGCCCCACTGCATATTCTCCCTGACGGTTCCCTGGAAGAGCACCGCCTTCTGCGGTACGATGCCGATCATCTCCCTCAGTTCTTCCATCCCGTATTCCCGCACGTCCCGGCCCTTGATCCGGACATGCCCTTTCGTCGCGTCATAGAAGCGCGGTATCATATTGACCAACGAGGTCTTACCGGAACCGGTGCCGCCGATGATCCCCACCGTCTGTCCCTTTTTGACACGGAAATTCAGATCCGTCAGCGATTCCGCCCCGGCGCCCGCATAGGTCAGGCAGACATGGTCGAATACGACTTCATCCCCTTCCGGCCGCTGCTCGTCTGGACTGGTCTCATCCGCCTGCCGCTTACTATGCTGTCCTGCCGCGGTTTCCGTCACCTTCTGTTTCCATTCCATACCGGACCTGATCTCAAACACACTCTGGATCCGGTTGGCGCAGGCTAGCGCCTTGGTAATGGTGATGATCAGGTTCGCCAGTTTCACCAGCTCGATCAGGATCTGGGACATATAGTTGACCAGCGCCACCACCTCGCCCTGGGTGATGGTCCCTTCGTCCACCCGCACCGCTCCCGTATAGAGCAGCACCACCGTGGCCACATTGATGATGATATAAGTGACCGGATTGGTCAGTGCGGAGATCTTGCCCACGAACAGCTGCATATGCGCCAATGCGCTGTTCTTCTGTTCAAAAGCCTCGATCTCCTCCTGTTCCTTGTTAAAGGCCCGGATGACCCTGGCCCCCGTAAGATTCTCCCTGGTGGCGCCAAGCACGCTGTCCAGCCCTGCCTGCACCTTCTTAAACAGCGGCATCGTCCACATCATAATGCCGAAGACCACGACCGAGAGCGCAGGGATCGTCACCACGAAGATAAGCGCCGCCTTCACGTCGATGGTAAACGCCATCACCATGGCGCCGAACACGATAAAGGGCGAGCGGAGGAACAGGCGCAGCACCATATTCACACCGCTCTGCACCTGGTTCACATCGGAAGTCATCCGGGTGATCATGGTCGCCGTCCCCAGAGTGTCGATCTCCGTGTAGGAGAGTCCCTGGATATGGGCAAAAAGTGCATGTTTCAGCTTCGTGGAAACACCCACCGCCGCCTTCGCCGAGAAATACTGGGCAGTAATGGAGCAGACAAGCCCGATCACGCCAAGTAACACTAGCACGCCGCCCATGCGCAGCACATAGGAGACATTGCCGTTGCCGATCCCCTGATCGATGACCGCCGCCATCACGAGCGGCACGAACAGCTCGAAAGTGGCTTCCAGCATCTTAAAAAGCGGCGCCAGTATCGTCTCTTTCCTATAATCCTTTAAGTACACAAGTAATTTTCTCATTCTCAGACCCCCATCGAATGCACAGAGAAGTCTCCTGTACGACAAAAAGCAGCAGTCGGAATGTATCCAACCACTGCCATAAACATCTCCGAACATTCAATTAATCTATTTCATTCCACATGATTCGCTTCATAACATTCTTGTCATATAACGCTTATTACCGTATTACCGCTACTGCACGTATTCTGCAGTCAGTGAATCTATCTCGTCACTGATCATGATCACCTGTCTGGACGGTCTGTAGGTGACCTCCGGATACAGAAGCTCATGCAGCTCTATCACATTCTCCTCCAGGTCATCCGGAATAACACAGCTTCCCTTACTGCCGACCGTAGCGCCTCTGCGCCCATCCTCGAACGGGAAACCGTCACTGGCCACAACATTATATCCTGCCAGGCTGCCCAGAACACTGATGATCTCATTTACCCCCAGAGACGTCTCCACCTCCGGTAAAATAGCCGTGACCATTTCCTTTAAAGAACTGACAGACGAGTTCTTGGCTTTCTCCATCATCGCCGTCAGAACATCTCTCTGCCGCTCCGCCCTTCGGAAATCATCCCCTTTTGTATATCGTATCCTGCAGTATGCGGTAGCCTGCATTCCGTTCAACAACTGCTTTCCGCTGTGCTTGATCGGTGTATAATCCACCCCCAGCTCCTCGGACATCGTCAGCTGATAATTATTCAAATGCAGGATCTCCGCATCCGTAACTTCCATCTCGATCCCGCCCAGGGCATCCACCGAATCGATCAATCCACCGAACCCGATCGTCACGTAATCCGTAATATCCAGATCCAGATTCGTATTCAACATGCTGATGGCCTGCTCCGGGCCGCCCTGTGCATAGGCCGCATTGCATTTGTTATAAGAATCATTGCTCAGATTTAAGAAGGTGTCCCGGAATACAGAGACCAGTTTGATCTCCTGCGTATCCTGATTGATACTGGCTATGATGATCGTATCGCTTCTGGTACCCCGGCCAAGCTCTCCGTCTCTGGCGTCCACACCGAACAGCGCGATATTGCGGTATCCCTTGGAGACATGCTTCTCTTCTTCCTTATGAGTCTCTTTCACCTCTTCGTTGATGACGATCTGCTCCTTATCGATCTCCTTGCGCTCCACCTCATCCGTGGTGGTCACAACGATATACATGATACAGATCGCGATCGCCAGGATACAGATCTCTGCGATCAGCAATGGAATATTCTTGATCCATCTGCGCCTCTTCCTGACATCCCTGCTTTCGTTTCCTGCCGGAGGATCTGCACTCTTAGCCGCTCCGGCCTGCCCGCTGGTAATTTCAGTCTGCCTGTTATCTGTAGGATCCTTACTCTTTGTCTGCTTCTGAGAATCCTGTGTCTGCTTGTCCATATATAACTCCTTTGTCCAAGTTCACGGTGTCACTCCACTATTATGCCATAAGAATCTTCTGTCTATGTGCATCGTAAAATCCCAATGTCATCCTATTAAACGACATGACAAAAAATACACTTCCAATATCCTACCATAAAAAAACATATTTGAACATATAAAAATTAAGAAATATTAAATTTTTGTGTAAAGATGTTACATTTTCGTTATAATTTATATCAAATCAACCGCATCCCGAACTGTTCTTACGCCGATCAGCCTGATCCCTTCGATCGGATGTACATGGCTTCTGTTGACTTCCGGTATGACACAGGTCGTAAATCCCAGCTTGGCCGCCTCCGACACTCTCTGTTCCACCATGGAAACGCCCCGTACCTCGCCGCTTAAGCCGATCTCTCCGAAGACGATCGTCCTGTCGTCTATCGCCCTGTTCTTGAAACTGGACACCACGGCCATGGCTATCCCCAGATCGATGGCAGGCTCCACGATCCGTATACCGCCCGCCAGGTTCACGTAGGCATCGCAATCCGACATCTGCAGATTCAGTCTTTTCTCCAACACGGCCATCAGCAGATTGACCCGGTTAAAGTCCGTACCGATCGCCTGTCTGCGCGGTATACCGAAATTGCTGCGGCACACAAGTGCCTGTATTTCCAGAAGGATCGGGCGCGTTCCCTCCATGGAACAGGATACTACCGATCCGCTCGCCCCTTCCGGTTTACCGCTCAGCATAAATTCCGAAGGATTTTTCACTTCGACAAGCCCTTCCGTCTTCATCTCAAATACACCGATCTCGTTCGTGGAGCCAAACCGGTTCTTAACGCCGCGCAGGATACGGTAGGAAGCATGTCTGTCGCCCTCGAAATACAGCACCGTATCCACCATATGCTCCAGGACTCTCGGACCTGCCACGGTCCCCTCCTTAGTCACATGGCCCACGATAAAAACGGAAACATTCAGTCCTTTTGCAAGCTGCAGCAGAACGCCTGTCGTCTGCCGTACCTGTGACACGCTCCCCGGCGCGGCGGATAGTTCTTCGTCATACATGGTCTGTATGGAATCAATGATCGCCACATCCGGCATCACGCTGCGGATCGTCTGTTCCACAGTCAAAAGCCCTGTCTCACACAGTAAAAGCAAATCGTCCGAAAACTCGCCCAGCCTGTTGGCTCTGATCTTGATCTGCCGCAAAGATTCCTCTCCTGATATGTACAGCACCTTTCTTCCGTCTGCCGCCAGATTCCTGCAGACCTGTAAGAGCAGTGTAGACTTCCCGATTCCCGGATCACCGCCTACCAACGTCAAAGAGCCGGGCACGATCCCGCCGCCCAGCACTCTGTCTAATTCTTCCATATGGGTCAGCATACGAATTTCCTCCTGTATGCTGACCATTGACAGACTGGAGGGACTGCCCGTCTCTCTCTTATGTACACCGTGACTGCCGCCCCGGGTCACAGGAGCCGCCTTCTCCTCCGTCATCGTGTTCCACTCCCTGCATCCGGGACATTGCCCCATCCACTTGGAAGATTCATAACCGCAATTCTGACAATAAAAAACCGTTGTCCCTTTTCCCTTAGCCATTCTTGATCTTTTCCATCTTAACCGTAACTTCTCCGGTATTTTCCAATTCAACGCTGATGCTCAGCTTACCGCTTAAGTTTGTCTTCATCGCGCCGATCCTGACGTCTCCCACGCTGACATTGTACTGCGTATCTTCTTCAAGGCCCACCGTGATCTGTGCATCCGCATCGCCCTCCACCAGAAAGCTGACGCCGCTTTCCGTCTCCTCAAACTGCAGCACACTCGTTCCCGGCTCGGATTCATAGGCAAACATTCCGTTCTTCTCCAACTTTGTCAGTTTCCGGTATGTTTTTACCTTGTACAGGTCCCCGCCATGCTCATAATCTTCCACTTTAGCTTTGGTATCCAGCTTATAGTTGCCAAAGCTGATGGCGCCATTTTCCTCGGTACGCAATAATTCTTCTACTACTGCCATTGTATTTTCCTCCAGGTTCTCTGTTTTATTTTATTCCGTCTTCTGTTTTCCGTACTACCGCAGTATGCGTGTTACGCATTCTTCCGCGCCGTGAACACGATCTGCTCGTTCTTAAGTCCAACCGATACCTGTTCCCCGCTTCTGACACGTCCTGCCAGGATCTCTTCCGCCAGCGCATCCTCGATCTCGGACTGGATAGCCCTCTTCATCGGCCTTGCTCCCATCTTCGTATCCATATGCTTCTCGATCAGCCATTCCTTCACGACAGGCGTGATCGTCAGCTGAATATCCATCTGCTCCCTGCATCGTCTGATCAGATTCCCGGACAAGAGCGTGGTGATCTTCTTCATATCATCCTTATTGAGCGGATGGAAGACCATGATCTCGTCGATACGATTGATAAATTCCGGTTTAAAGAGTCTCTTCACTTCCTCCATAACATTGGACTTCATCTTATCGTAATTCTGCTGCTGCGTCTGCTGCGTTCCGAAACCAAGATTCTTGGGATCGATGATCCGCTGCGCCCCTGCATTGGAAGTCATGATCAGGATCGTATTCTTGAAGCTGACCTTTCTCCCCTTCGAATCCGTGATATGTCCGTCGTCCAACACCTGCAGCAGGACATTGAACACATCCGGATGCGCCTTCTCGATCTCATCAAACAGTACCACCGAATAAGGATTGCGGCGTATTTTCTCCGACAGCTGTCCGCCCTCCTCGAAGCCCACATATCCCGGCGGCGAGCCGATCATCTTGGAAACGGAATGCCCTTCCATATACTCCGACATATCCACCCGGATCAGCGCATTCTCCGACCCGAACATGGCCTCCGCCAGCGCCTTGCTCAATTCCGTCTTGCCCACGCCGGTGGGTCCCAGGAAGAGGAAGGAACCGATCGGGCGGTTGGGATCCTGCAGGCCTACCCTGCCCCTGCGCATGGCCTTGGAGACGGCAGTCACGGCCTCTTCCTGCCCGATCACCCGCTTGTGCAGGATGGATTCCAGCTTCAGCAGGCGCTCACTCTCCTTCTCAGCCAGCTTCTTCACCGGGATCTTCGTCCAGAGAGCCACCACCTCCGCAATCTCATTCTCACCGACTACGTAAGTGCGCTTCTCCTCCTCACGCTCCATCCGCTTAATTAGACGTTCGTATTTCTTAATGCATTCTCCCTGTTTCTTCTTAAGCTCTGCCGCCTGGGTAAATGCCTCCATACGAATGGAACGCTCGATCTGCAGATCAATCTTCTTGATCTCGTCCGCCAGTTCCCGCAGCTTATCCGGCTGTCCTGTCACTTTAAGCCGTACCGCCGCTGCCGCCTCGTCTATCAAGTCGATCGCCTTATCCGGTAGATTCCTGTCGTTGATATATCTGGCGGAAAGCGCCACGGCGGCGCTGATCGCTTCCGGCGTGATCGTAACACGATGATGCTCCTCATACTTGTGGGCAATGCCGCGGAGAATATTTTCCGCCTCCTCCACCGTCGGCTCTTCCACGGTAACCGGCTGAAATCTCCGTTCCAATGCCGCGTCCCGCTCCACGTATTTCCGATACTCGGCGATCGTGGTCGCACCGATCAGCTGTATCTCGCCCCGGGCAAGAGACGGCTTCAATATATTGGAGGCATCAATAGCACCTTCTGCACCTCCTGCGCCGATGATCGTGTGCATCTCGTCCAGGAATAGTACGATCTCCCCGTCCTCTATCACTTCCCGGATCACTTTCTTGATCCGCTCTTCAAACTCACCGCGGTATTTACTGCCGGCTACCATGCCGGACAGATCCAGAGTCAGCACTCTCTTGTTCTGTACCGTAAAAGGCACATCGCCCGTCACGATCCTGGATGCAAGCCCTTCCACCACGGCGGTCTTACCTACCCCCGGCTCTCCGATCAGACAGGGATTGTTCTTCGTCCTGCGGCTTAAGATCTGAACCACTCTCGTGATCTCCTCTTCCCTGCCGATCACCGGATCCAGCCTGCCTTCTCTTGCAAGTGCCGTCAGATCGCGGCTGTACTGCTCCAGTGTGGAAGTGCCGCTCTTCTTCCTTCCCTGCTTCCGTCCAAGGTCTTCCTTATAAAGCGCTCCGTCCTCTCCCATGGCTACCAGTACGTCCACATACAGTTTCTGTATGGATATTCCCATGGTATTGAGCAGTCTGACCGCTACGTTCTCTCCTTCCTTTAACATCGCAAGCAGGATGTGCTCCGTTCCGGTCTTATCGCTGCGAAATCTCTCTGCCTGCCTGTGCGCCTCATCCAGGATGCTCTGCGCACGTGGAGAATAACCATCTCTTTCTGCGATCAAAACGGAACTCTCCGGCGCGATCAGATCCTTTATCATTTCCTTCAGCTGTACAACATCCACTCCGTTATTCAATAATACGGTGGCCGCAACGCCTGTATTTTCCCGAAGCAGGCCGATCAATATATGCTCGCTTCCAACATAACTCTGCCGTAAACTTCTGGCTGCTCTCTCAGCCAGCATCAATGCTGCTTTTGCCTTGTCCGTAAACTGTGGCTGCATCAATTGTCCATTCCTTTCTCCTGCATAATGTAATAGGTCACATCCCTGTACAATCACCATAATCATTATAGATCTCGTCTATAAGAGCATGCACCTCTTTCCGGGAAATATTCTTACAGCTCGCTTTTGCCAGCGTTACCTGAAGCTCTCTGCGTATTTCCTCAAGCGCCTGCATCCTGTCAATGTCTATGGCGATCATAGCTCCCTTTCTGCGGTCTACCTTGACATACCCCTCCTGTTTCAGTACCGTATATGCCTTATTGACCGTATGCATATTGATCCCGATCGTATCGGCCAGCTGTCTGACCGAAGGGAGCATATCCCCTTCCTGAAAACGTGAGGTCGCAATACCGAGAATGATCTGGTTCCTCAACTGCATATAGATTGCTTCGTCGCTGTTAAAATCTATCTCTATAAACATTTTGGGACACAATAACCTTTCTACAAGTCTTTACCATCCATATTTAGAAATTCAAACTCAAAATCATCGTCATCCAGAAGGAAATTCTTTGCCTTGCGCTTGGATGACGGTTTCACACGCGGCTCTTCTGCCTGCACATCGCCCGTCTCAGTCTCCCGTGCCGCTCTGCGCGAAGCGGTCTCCGGCTCCCTCATATTCCTGCGTACCGGCCGTTCTTCCTCTCGGGCGCTGTCTCCTCTTTGCGCACGACTCCTGCGCCTTACCGTCACCTCGTCCGCGTCTTCTCCTTCTTCCTCGTCCTCGTCATCTTCGTCTTCCTCATCATCATAATCCTCATAGTAGGCATCACGAAGTTTAATGGCCATGATGATCACTACGATCAGAAGGATGGCAGCTGCGACTCCCAAAACCACGATCGCGATCCGCTGCCTTACCAGATTCCTGGCATCCTCGTCTGCAGAATCACTCTGCAGATTATAAGCATCCAAAAGCGGCTGCAGTTTATACTCATATCCGCCGCCTATATTATCAATCAGGCACCACTCGCCGTCTTTGAGCACAACTTCATAGTCCTGGCTGACCGGCTCCTGTGGTTCCTCCGGTACCGGCGCTTCCTCCGGTGCAGGTTCCTCTTCCGGAACAGGCACCATATCCCCCAGATCCACCAGATCGGAACGGACAAACCCCGTCTTCGAAGAGCCGTCTGCTCCTGTAAAAGTGACAAAGTACCACGTCTTGCCGTCACTTGTACCGGCAGACTGTCCGCTGACGATCAGTTCTGTCCCGTTCGGCACACTCTCCACCTCCTTAATATTGGTGGAAGGCTCCGGACGGATCTTGGCTGCCTGCACTTTGACCTTGGCATACTGGGCATCCATGGCGGTCTCTGCCTGTGTCGAGGCGCCGGAAGCCGCCTGACCGTCGCCCTGGGACGCATCCGCCTGTTCCGTCTGTTGGGCGCCGCCGTTTGAAGCCGGCAATGACTCGTTACCGTCCCTGTCGATCAGGTCCGCACGCACATAGCCCGTGGTATTCGCGTTCACATAGACTTCATACCAGAGTGCGCCGGAGGCGTCCGTCGTCTCGCTCTTGATCGACACGGTCTTTCCTCTGGTCACGCTGCCCACCGCCGCACTTGTAGAGTCCGCACTTCCCCGTATATTGGCCGATTCTACTTTCACGGTGCCTGTAACGTCTGCCAGACTGACAAACGGATGACACCATGTCAGCGCAGCAACCGCAAATACTGCCAGCACACCCCGCAGGAAACCGCATCTTCCCGTCCTCTTCTGTTTCTCTCTGCTCTTTTTCCTCATACTAGTAAACTCCAATCTCACGAAACTTTCCCACAGCAGTTCCTCTCCGGCTCCTCTGAATCGTGTTTTCTCCTATGCGTCTCTCTTAAAGCGCTTCGCGCCGTCCTCTCCGGACGGCTTCTCCGTGCTGAATCCGGTCATGTTCATCTTCTTTCTCGCCCGCTCTTCGATCTCTCTGTGATGAGCCGTCTCGCACTTGGCACAGAATCTGCCATAACGGATGGTCGTCCCGCAGATCTCGCAGCGCATGAATACGTTGGAAGTCGGCGCAATCTCCAGACGACATTCCTTGATCATGCTCCGGATGGCTTTCTGCGCTACCCCTGTCTCACTGGCTACCTCCGCCATCGTGGCGCCCGGGTGCTGTTCGATATAATTGCGCGCCTTGCCGTAATCGTCGAATCCGATGCGGCCGCACTTCTCACATTTATACTCCCCCACACCCTTGAAGACCATGATCCCGCCGCACTCGTCACAGATGGTCGGTCTGTTGTAGTTGTCTTCATCCAGCAAGTCTCTCTTTAATCTCTCTGTTTTCTCTTCTCTGTCCGGCATGTTAACTGCTCCCTTCCCCTTACACAAATCTTTCGCAGGCTGCTCGCAACACGCCTGCCATTCACAGCCGCTCTTCGTTATTCCGAAACCGGAACCTCATCGATCGCTTTTCCGATATCCGACCGCATATACCGATTGTCAAACGACACCCACTCTGCAGCCTTGTAGGCATTGGCTCTCGCTTCTTTTAAGTCTGCGCCCTTGGCGGTAATGCCAAGCACCCGGCCGCCGTTCGTGACGATGCCGTCCCCAGTCTGCTTCGTTCCCGCATGGAAGCAGTAATACCCTTCCGCTTTCTCGAACCGTTCCAGCCCACTGATGACGAACCCTTTCTCATAAGAGACCGGATATCCCTTAGACGCCAGCACCACGCACACCGCGGCATTGTCCTCAAACTGCAGGTCGATCTGGTCAAGCCTCCCGTCGATACAGGCCTCCGCCACCTCGATCATGTCGTTCTTCATCCGCGGCAGCACTACCTGCGCCTCCGGATCTCCGAATCTGGCATTGTACTCAAGCACCTTAGGGCCCTCCGGCGTCAGCATCAGTCCGAAGAAGATCACCCCTTTAAATGGTCTTCCCTCGGCTGCCATGGCATCCACCGTCGCCTGATAGATATACTTCCGGCAGAACGCATCCACCTCCTGCGTATAGAAAGGACTGGGCGAAAAGGTGCCCATACCGCCCGTGTTGAGTCCCTGGTCGCCGTCCAGCGCCCGCTTGTGATCCTGGGCCGAGGACATGATCCTGATCGTCTTCCCGTCCACAAAAGAAAGCACGGAGACTTCACGGCCCGTCATAAACTCCTCGATGACCATCCGGTTACCGGCCGAGCCGAATTTCTTATCTTCCATAATGGTCTTAACGCCTTCCCGCGCTTCCTCAAGCGTATTGCAGATCAGCACGCCCTTTCCGAGCGCAAGACCGTCGGCCTTAAGTACCACCGGCATCTTCGCCGTCTCCAGATAGGCAAGTGCCTTCTTCGGATCGTCGAAATTCTCGTAAGCCGCCGTCGGGATATGATACTTCTTCATCAGATCCTTGGAGAAAGCCTTGCTTCCCTCCAGGATCGCCGCGTTCTTCCTTGGTCCGAAGACGCGAAGCCCGGCTTCCTCCATCACATCCACCAGGCCGCCCACCAGCGGATCATCCATCCCCACGATGGTCAGGTCGATCTCCTGCTCCTTCGCAAAGGCCACAAGCTTCTCAAATTCCATAGCGCCGATGGGAACGCACTCCGCGATCTGCCCGATCCCCGCATTGCCCGGTGCGCAGTAGATCTTCTCCACCCGCGCGCTCTTTAACACGCTGGCTGCGATCGCATGTTCCCTGCCGCCGCTTCCTACAATCAGAACTTTCATATTTGCACCTCCATATCTTCCCGACACAAATTCCCATGAAAAGTACGGTGCAAATATGAAGTGCATGCACACACGCAGACAAGCTGCATGGCGCGTGTACGCTCAGCGCAGCAAGTGCGCAGAGCTACCTGTAGGTATTCTCTTTTCATACTTGCCTCCTCGTACCTGCCTTTCTGTCAGGCGTCTTCTACTCCGCAATATGCGCCTGCCCGTCCGTCACCGTCACCCTGCCGGTCGCAATCAGATCAAGACATCTGGGCAGGATCACCCATTCCGCCTCTTCCATGACCCGTCTCTGCAGGCTCTGCGGCGTGTCCCCGTCCATAACGGCCACAGCCTTCTGCATCAGGATAGGGCCTGTGTCCGTCCCCTCATCCACGAAGTGTACCGTGGCCCCGGTCACCTTAACGCCTCTTGCAAGCGCCGCCTCATGCACCTTAAGTCCATAATATCCCTTACCACAGAAAGAGGGGATCAGAGACGGGTGGATATTGATGATCCGGTTCTCATACCGCCTGATCAGCTGCGGCGGTATCACCACCAGGAACCCCGCCAGCACGATCAGATCCGGATCTGCCTCTTCCACCTTCTGTAAAAACGCCTCGTTGAACCGTTCTCTGTCCTCATAGTCCCGGGGCGACACACAGACCGCATCGATCCTTGCCAAAGCGGCCCGCTCCAAGGCATACGCCTTCCTGTTATTGCTGATCACCCGCACGATCTGCACATTCCGGATCGCGCCCTGTGCTATCCCGTCCAGGATCGCCTGTAAATTGGTGCCCCCGCCGGACACACACACCACTGTCTTAAGCATTATTGTATCACAACCCCTTCGCTGCCTGCCGTCACTTCCCCGATCAGATAAGCCTGTTCACCGGCCCCTTGCAGCGCGCTTACCGCGCTTTGTACATCCGCCTGCTCTACTGCCAGCACCATGCCCAGACCCATATTGTACGTGTTATACATCATCTTCTCTTCCAGGCCGCCCTTCTGCTGCAGAAGCCTGAAGATCGGCGGCACCGGATAGCTGTCCTTCTGTACTGCCGCCATCGTCCCCGCCGGCAGCATCCGCGGGATATTCTCATAGAATCCGCCGCCGGTGATGTGGCTGCACCCCTTGATGGTCACACCCGCATCGCGCACGGCCTTTAATGCCTTCACATAGATCCTCGTAGGTATCAGAAGCGTCTCCCCCAGAGTCGCTCCCAACTCTTCATAGTATGTATCCAGACTCTCCCTCGTCATCTCGAACACCTTGCGGATCAGGGAAAAACCGTTGCTGTGAACACCGGAAGACGCAATGCCGATCAGGGCGTCACCGGGTTTGATCTGCTCTCCCGTGATCAGATCCTTCTGATCCACCACACCCACCGCAAAGCCGGCCAGATCGTACTCTTCCTCCGGCATCAGGCCCGGGTGCTCCGCCGTCTCACCGCCCACGAGCGCCGCGCCGGCCTGCTTACAGCCCTCGGCCACACCGCCCACGATCGTGGCGATCTTCTCCGGATAATTCTTGCCGCAGGCGATATAATCCAGGAAGAACAGCGGCTCCCCGCCGGCGCACACCACATCGTTGACACACATGGCCACACAGTCGATGCCCACCGTGTCATGTTTATCCATCAGAAACGCCAGCTTGATCTTCGTCCCCACGCCGTCCGTGCCGGACAACAGCACCGGGTGCTCCATCTCCTTGATCTTATCCAGACAAAAGGCACCCGAAAAGCCGCCGAGGCCTCCCAGCACTTCCGGCCGCATCGTCCCTTTGACATGCTCCTTCAACAATTCTACCGACTGGTACCCAGCCTCAATATCAACTCCCGCTGACTTATAATCCATATTTATAACCGTGCTCCTTTCTCCGTATCCGCATCTGTGCCTGTCCGTTCTATATTATAATCCGTTATGTATAATTCTTATAGCCCACTTCCTGCAGTCTGGCGTCCTTCTCCTGAACGCTCTCACCCAGCCTGCGCGTGTACTCTTTCAGCTTCTGCAAAAGCGCCTCGTCAGAGGTCGCCAGGATCTTCGCCGCCAGGATACCTGCATTTAATCCGCCGCCGATGGCCACCGTAGCCACCGGGATACCGGAGGGCATCTGCACAATGGAATACAGAGAATCCACACCGCCCAGATCGGAGGTCTTCATGGGAACGCCGATGACCGGCATAGGAAAGATTGCCGCACACATGCCCGGCAGATGCGCCGCCTTGCCCGCGCCCGCAATGATCACCTTAAATCCCTTCTCCTCCGCGCTCTTCGCATACTCAAAGAATACGTCCGGTTCCCTGTGGGCGGAGATGATCGCCATCTCATAGGAGATCCCCAGTTTCTCCAGAATATCCGCTGCCTTTGCCATAACGGGCAGATCGGAATCGCTTCCCATTACAATACCTACCTGTGCCATCCGTGTGTCCTCCTGTTATTCGTTGATCTTATCTATCGCGGTCAGGTTAACTCCAAGACTTGTCAAAAGAACCTTCAGTGAAACATAATCGTCCTTAAGATCCGCATATGTCTTAACAGCATTCTCTTCCCGCGCTAACAACATACGTTTCTGTACTTTCGTAAAATCATCGATCGCTCTCGAGATTATTTCTGCATTATTTGGTATCATTTCACCTCCCACATAATGGAAATCCGTTACCATGACGCAATCAGTATACCATAATCATGGCATGAAGTCCATTACCCAAATGCCCTATTCAGTTCCTCACATCCCTCCAGTACGAACCGTCCGTTCCGGATGACCGGGATCCTTTCGCCGCTCTTTGTCTGCACGGTCAGCTCTCCAAGCTCATCATAAGGGATCGTGATATCCGTATGACACTGGAAATATGCCTTGCCAACATCCGTCTCGCGCAGGATCGACACTTCATTATCCTTGGCGATGATCTCTTTCCCGTCCTGATTGTACACCCGCACATTCTCCGCGTGGGAATAACAAGTATCTCCCACCGCGAAATGCGGCCCTGTCTTCTCCGCGATCAGGATCGGCATCTTATCCTCGATCCCATACCTGCGTGCCGTCACATAAGCTGTGGTATTTGTACCGATGGCAAACTCGCCAAGCGGCAGCGTATCGTGATGGAACAGCACATTGTCCTTGATATATTTGCGGTTCTCCTCCCCGGACGGGAAATTGGCACAGCCATAATCCACGATCATCCCGTTCTCAAATTTCAGCCAGATGTCCTTATATTCCAGCTCATTTAAGAAGACCCTTGTCACATGCAGGATGCCATTCGTACCGTGAAGCACCGGGGACGTGAACACTTCTCCCACCGGAATATTCACATCCGCCACACAGTTTTCGAAGTTCGTCTCCCGCGCCGGATCCTTCAGCTCATGCAGGCTGACTGTCAGATCCGTCCGGTTGGCTCCGCTTCCCTTGACCAACACGGTCACACCCTGATCCAGCACATCGATGATCCTCTGCTGGATTCCCTGGTACAGCTTATAGTCCAGTGTATTGATGCGCACGATATCGTCGAAGATCTCCTCATACTGCGCCCCGATCTCCGGCACCGGGAAGGCAATGATCGTAAAGCTGCGCTCCTCACCGGGAATATACACATTCTGCATCGCGCCTGCTTTCGAGGCGTACTCTACGGAAAGCTTCTGCTGCTTCTTTGACAGCCTGCAGGCCGCCTCCTTTGTCTCCGGCACGAAAGGCTTCTCCCCGAAGATCTCCACTACCGCCGGACCGCCATGCGCTCTCGCCTGCTCCTTATACTGTTCAAAGGCGCCGCGCATACACTCCAGTCTGCGCTCCACAAGCTGCTTATTAAGTACCAGAGCCAGATCTTCCCTGTGGTCATAATCGAACTGCTTGTTGGGGTTGGCCCCAAAATATCCGTTCTTATTGACGCTGCGGCCCTGGAAGATGTTCGCTCCCGAACGGTAGATCGTAGACTGCAGACCGATCCGGTCAAAATTGTGGACCGCACGCCGGATCATCCGCTCGAATCCCAGACAGTACCGCACATTCACCGTCTTCTTGATCGAGATATCCTTATTCCCCATCTCGAAGCCGATCCGGTATCCTTCCGTATAGGTATCCGCCATCAGAGCGATTTTCTCCTCCGGCATCCGGTTTAAGTGCGCCGCCGTGCGCAGTTCATTCTCCGTCACATACTCGCCGTAATAATACAGATAACGCAGATCCGTCAGGTCACTGTCCATCACGATTTGCAGGGCAGGATCCCTTTCCGGGCAGACAAGTTTCGCCACCTTCTCACAGCTTTCCGGCTCAAAATAATCACTCACATACCAGTACAGAATCTGCCGCAGCTGCTCTGTATCCGGAAAAACTTCCCCACAGACATCCTCTGCCGCCGTATCTGTCTGCGCTTCACCGCCCTCAGTCTGCCGCTTCCCGTCTTCCCCGCCGTCTTCTTCCCGGGCCGCACACAGACACGCCTGATAAACCTCTAACAGCAGCTCCATCCGAATCACCATGGCAAACCGGTTCTGCTCAAAGGCCGCCGGGATCATCCCCCGCAGTTCCGCACAGAGGAAGGACAGCATCTGTCCGATTGACTCACCAAGACAACTTACGGCATATTCCGGATTGGCATAGCTTTCTTCATAGCGCTCCGGCAGAATATCCTCATACAGTTTCCTGTTGAGCGTCTGCAGCTCTTCCATCGTCATCTGCCGCAGCCGCCCGCTCTCCACCACCTGCCACGCCTCATCCACAGAAAGGACGAACGCCGCCATATTGTCAAAATATCTCTGCAGTCTCTGGCCGCAGACCTTCTCACCCGGTATCTCCCGGATCCGCTCTATGGCCAGCTCATAGCGTTCCCGCTCCAGGTCATTCCTGTCCTCTTCCGAAATATACAGATCTTCCATGATCATCGCCCTCCATTTGCCTCTTTACGGCTATATTCTTCTGCCACCGCTCCATAGACAACAGCGTCACACAGTCACATATCATTTCATTAGCCGCATATCATTACATTCCATATTATAAGCTGCCGCACAGCGCTTTACGCATAGGCTCCCGCATACAGGATCACGCTGATCACCGCCAGCGCCAGCACATTCAGCAGGATTCCCACATAAGTAAACAGATAGAACTTATCACGCTCTGTCTTGGAGACCAGTCCCAGCACAATCCCCGCAAAAGCATAGATCATGACAAGCATAGCCGCCGCCCCATACTGCAGGGGCACGTCTCCCACCCGGCGATAGCTCATAAAAACAGCATACCCCAGCGTCGCCAGCGAGATCACACCCAGGATCGTGGACATGATGCCTTTCTGTGTATGCTCCTTATTGGTAAACATATAACTGTTCTTCTTCACCGCCAAAACTCCCTGCCATTCATTCAACCACAATTTTGAAATGGGCATCTTCGTCTTCCCCGAAAACACCCATTTGTCATTGACACACCATCTAAGAAACTGTCCTAAAACAAAATCTTGCTTCTTCCGGCCAGCAGCTTGGCACCGCTGATCAGCAGAAGCACGCCGCTCGCCACACCCACCACGAGCGCCACCACACCGACTGCAATATTGAGCGCGCCGGAACCGCCCATCACCTTATAGGTTCTCTCTTCCATCACATTCTCCTCCAGATCCGCCGGCAAAGCTCTCTCACTTCGCCCCATACTGTTCATAGTATGCATCGATCGCACGCTTTAATGTATCGTCGATATAGATTGTTCCCTGATACGGCTTATTGTAAAGGCAGGACACCACATCCTCCATCGTAACGATAGCATTGGCCTCGAATCCGTATTTCTCCTGTATCTCATGCAGGGCGCTCTTCTCCGTATCCAGCCCCCGCTCCATGCGGTTCAGGGATACCATCAGGCCCTTGATCTCCACGTCGGCCTGCTGCCTTATGATCGGGAAAGTCTCCTCGATGGACTTGCCGGAAGTGGTCACATCCTCGATGATCACCACCCTGTCGCCGTCCTTTAATTTACTGCCCAGCAGAATGCCCGTGTCGCCGTGATCCTTCACTTCCTTCCTGTTGGAACAGTACCTGACTTCCCTGCCGTACAGCTCGCTGATGGCCATGGTTGTAGTCACCGACAGCGGGATTCCCTTATAGGCCGGCCCGAACAGCACATCGAAATCCAACCCGTAATGATCGTGGATCGCCCTCGCATAGTATTCTCCCAGCTTGCGCAGCTGCGCTCCCGTCACATAAGCGCCTGCGTTCATGAAGAAGGGCGACTTCCGGCCGCTCTTTAACGTAAAATCACCGAATTTGAGCACCTGGCTGTCCACCATGAACTCGATAAACTCCTGTTTGTATGTTTCCATCTTATCCTCCGTATCCGCATCTTATACGCTTTCGGGCATGTTCACACCCCTTCTTCTGTCCGTTACCCTCTGGCGGCCAGCGCCCGGGCAATATCCTCCTTCATGGAAAGCACCGCCGCTCTCGATGCATCCGCGAAATGTTCCGGGCCGTATCCGGCGTACTGCTCCTGCTGATAAGCGGCTATGATGCCTCGGGAAGAGTTGACGATAGCGCCTAAGCCGTCCTCGTTGAAGAAGTGCACCAGATCCGCACCCTTACCGCCCTGCGCGCCGTAACCCGGCACCAGGATAAAGGCTTTCGGCATGATCTTACGCAGGATCTTCCCCTGCTCCGGATAGGTTGCACCCACCACGGCCCCCACATAACTGTAGGAATCGCCCATACACTGCGCACCCCAGGCCGCCACCTGTTCTCCCACGATCTCATACAGCGGCCGCTCTTCTTTCTCGTTCCCGTCCGCCCCCGAAGCTTTGATCAGCCTGTCCTGAAACTCGCCGCTGCTGGGATTGGATGTCTTCACCAGGACGAAGATTCCCTTCTTCTCCTCCTGGCATACTTTTATAAAAGGCTTCACCCCGTCGGAACCAAGATAAGGGTTCACCGTCACAAAATCTTCATCAAAGCCCCTGCAAAGGGTACTGCCCACCTGCACCTGCCCCAGATGACCCACCGCATAGGCTTCCGAGGTGGAGCCGATATCGCCGCGCTTGATATCGCCGATGACTACCAGACCCTTCTCCTTACAGTATTCCACCGTCCTCTGAAAAGCGATCACACCCTCCACGCCGAACTGCTCATACATGGCGATCTGCGGCTTCACCGCCGGGATCAGATCACAGATGGCGTCCACGATGGCCTTGTTGTACTGCCAGACTGCCTCTGCCGCGCCCTTCATCGTCTCCCCGTATTCCGCAAAAGCTTTCTTCCTGATATGCTCCGGCACAAACTTTAACGTCGGATCCAGGCCCACCACGATGGGAGCCCCTGTCTTCCTGATCTTCTCTACCAGTCTATTGATCACAGCGCCCTGCCCTCCAAATCATGCAACACGTACGTATTCTCTATGTACTTCGGGAACTCCTCCCTGGTGATCCACTTCCACTCGCCGTATTCCTCCGCCAGCACGATATTCGCTTCCTCATCCTCCTCGATAGAACACAGATAAGCGATGCCTACACAGTGGGTATCCCCCAGCAGATTCGACCACGTATACTCGACCCGCTCGATCCTTCCCTCCACCGACAGCAGTTCCTCGATGGCACGCAGCACCGTATCGTCCGGCGCCTCGCCGTGCTGTACCTCCGCGTCGATAAATTCCCACACATAAGGGTTCGGAATATGGTCATCCACCCATCTTCTGATCACCAGATACTCGTCACCCTTTTTGATAATGCCTTTTACCCGCACATAAGTATTCTTCATTCCCTTACCATACCTTCCCTGTTATTATTTAAAATAGTACCATCGGCCATTTTACTTGTCAATGCACAAACACACAGCAGCAGTTTACCGCGTCCGCAGAAATTCATACTCCCGCTTCGCCACCGCGTCATCCGGATAGGACTTCAGATAACTGTTCATCAGCGCCGACGCCGTCTTGAAATCTCCCATATACTCATAGGCCACGATCTCGTTGAACTTGAGGCTCTGCATCATCCCGTTATCCTCGATGTTCATAGCCGCCTGAAAAGCCTCCAGAGCCGCACTGTAGTCCTTCATCTGCATTCTGCACAGTCCCAGCTGATTATAGATCTCCGCCCTGGTCTGGTCGTTCTCCGTAAAAGCCGCATAGATACCGGAAGCATAGTTATAATCCCCAAGGGCCTCATAGGTCCTGCCCAGATACAGCGCCGCGCCGTAATCCTTCGACGACTCCAACCTGGAAAGATAATCCCTCGCTTTCTCATAATCACCCATGTAATAGCACATACGGCCCATATCATAATCGGAGATGGACTTCTCATTCTGTGCCATCACCTTCTGCAGATAGACCATGCCCGCTTCCTTATACCCGTATTCCTCCAATGCCGTATAGATACGGATCATCTGATCATAATCCTTACCGTCCAACGCCACAGCCGCGTCGAAATCTTTCTGCGCCGCCTCAAAATTATTCTGGGACAATTTCACATAGCCTCTCAAATAGAAGGCATCCTTCTCCTTAGGCCGCAATTCAAGAATGGCATTATAGGCATTCACTGCATCCTGAGGCCTTCCACTCCTGAAATACGCTGTAGCAAGATAATAATTAAGGTCAAAATCCAGATCTTCCACCCGGCCGCCGCTCTCATGAAGCGCCGCCTCCAGGTAAAGGACCGCATCCTCATAATGGGTCATGCCCATGAAAGCCAGCCCCATCCCGCGGTAGATTGCCCGCTTGTCCTCACCTTTGTCCAGGCCGGTCTCAAAATATCCCAGCGCCTCCTCATACTCCAGCGCCTCCACCGCATTCATGCCCTGTTTCGTATAACTTAACTGTTCCTGCGCTCCGCAGCCCATAAGCAGTACCGCTGTCATGAAAAGCAACGCTGCACACCGCCGCGTACACTGTCCCCGGCCGCCCTGACCGGCCATCCATCTATGTCTGTTTTTCAATTTATCTATCGTCGCTTTCTTGAATGCATCTTCTGTTCTCATCTACAATCATACCATATCTCCACTGCAAATCCAATCTGGCAGAAATATTTTTTATGAAAATTGTAACAGTTCAGCCCTCATCATTCATAAAAGCGTCTGCTTCGCATCCGACACCGCTTTGCGGTGCACCTTTTATTCATTTGAGGGCGTTCCGCTCATGAAATAATTTGCAGTCAGCGCTTTGTGTGCAAGTACCCTCGCACAGACCGCAAATTATCTCATGGCTGAACTGTTACGAAAAATTCCCAAATGCAAAATCCTTCATAATACCGAAAAACTCCCGCACCATATTGTTCAGTTGAAAATATACATTGGAGCGCGCCGCAATGCCGCACACATTCTCAAACCCGGCCGCCTTGGCCAGCTGGAGGCCGCGGAACACGTGGAAGTTGTTGGTGACGATCCCCACGCTGATATCCGTGCGGCCGATCAGTTTGGCGCTGTAAGCGATGTTCTCCGACGTATCCGTGGACTGGTCTTCTCTGAGGATCCGTTCCGGCGCGATCCCCTTCTTTGTAAGATACGCATACATCCCCTCCGCCTCGCTGCAGGGCTCGTTCCTTCCCTGTCCGCCGGACACGATACAGACCGTATCCGCATTGCGCGACAGATACTCATAGGCCGCATCCAGACGGAATTGTAACACCGCGCTGGGGCCCTTCTCCTTCATCTGCGCACCGAGAACGATAATGTAATCCAGATTCTCCTCCCCCTGATCCCGGTAATGACTGATGATACACCCCTCCACGATCACGAACAGCACGGCGCCCACAGCCACGAGCACACAGAAGATGCGCCGCAGTATGAGAGGCACCCGTTCCCACAGCCCGAAATGCAGCATACAGGCCAGGAGCACCAGAAAGATCCCACCTGCCGCCCATACGAGATAGAACCGGCTGCCGGATCTGATCATAAACACCACCGCGCAGTAGGCAAAACAAAAAACCGCCGCCACAATACAAACTAAACTCATCATCCTCTTTCCCATCTGATCCTGCTTCCCTTTCCCTTCCGCCCTGTCTCCACGAAGGACACAATCCTATCTTATACCTTATCACGTTTTCCGGCTCATGCAGAAGCCATATACGGCAGCTTCCACAAGACCGAAGACGCAATTTCCACTGTCGTTAACTATAGAAGCAAAATCTTAATTCCACCCTCCCTATTTCTTAAAATTTTATTATGATTCCTGTATTGGATCATGTATGATCCGTCATGTGTGATCCGTCATGTATGATCCGTCATGCATGAGCAGCATGAGCAGGAAAAGGCAGGTCCGCCGAACCTGCCCTCTGTGCGCAGATAACAGGCCTCCCTGTCGCTGCCTGATCTCTTCCATATCATGTCCCTATCATGCCTGATCCTGCCTGTCTGATCCTGACAGAATGTTCCGCGATGCCTGTGTCCCGCCTACAGAGACAGGATCACCTCCCGTGTCTGCTCATACATTCTCGTCACCTGCTCCATATACCCTACGATCTTCTCCTCATCATAAGGCTCTGAACGCACTTCATCCGTCAACGGAACCGCATATTCCAGAATGCCGTCCAGACCAAGATTTCCGCACAGACCCTTCACCGTGTGGGCATACGTAAAGGCATCCGTCCAGCGCTTCTCTTCCACTGCCGCCTTTAACCCTTCATAGTTCTTATCGTCGAGGAATTTCTTGAGCATTCTCAGGTAAAAGTCTTCTTTCCCCATGAAACGCTTAAGCACCTCATCATATTTTACGCCGACTGTCTGTAATTTCTCTTTCATTGCTCGTCCCCTTATCCTGACTTTCCTTATTCTTTAGATTTCGCCCCTGGCGAAATGAGAACTTCCATATTTAGATTACGTTGTTTTTGCACAAATGGCAAGTCTTTTCTGAAAGATTATTTTCTCATTTTACTCCATTGAGAAATCTCTTCCGTCATGTTAAAATCATGTTGTTGCCGCGTATACGATTCGGACATAGCTGCCCCTTCCCTGTTATGTCCCGGCAATACTCCGGACAAATTGCACCCGCCGCGAGTATAACAATATATCATAAAACGATAAGGAGATAAGGAGAATGGAAACCATGGCAGAGATCAAGTGGAATGACCGTTTCAATCTGGGTGTGGATGAGATCGACAAGGCACACCAGAAACTTTTTTCAATCGTGAATAAACTGATCGCCTTCACCGAGAATCCGGCGAAGCAGCAGCATGCCTGCAAGGAAGGCATCAAATACTTCAAGAGCTATACCGTCAAACATTTTGCGGAAGAAGAGGCTTATATGCAGTCCATCGCCTATGCGGGGCTGCCCATGCACAAGAGCCTTCATGATAATCTCCGGGACAACACCCTGCCCACTCTGGAGGCTGAGCTGGAGGATCAGAATTATTCCATCGAATCCGTTCAGCATTTCATCGGCATCTGTGTCGGCTGGCTCACCGGCCACATCATGGTCGAGGACCGGGCCATCACCGGAAGAAACGCCAACAAGTGGGTACATAAATCAACCGACGACAAGATGGATTCCATCATCAAGGCGACCACCCAGGGATTAAAGACCATGTGTCGCACACCCGTCCAGCTGGTCAGCCAGCACTATGGCGGAGAAGGCTTCAAGGTCGGCAAGCCTCTCTGCTACCGCCTGACCTACAGCCATAAGTCCGAGCAGAAACAGCAGGTACATCTCGTCTTCGAGGAGTCCGTGGCAATCCTCACCCTGAATAATATTCTGGAGATGGATATCAAGCGGATCGACCGGACCGTGATCGACGCCATGCAGATGCTCTCGGCACAGCTCGTCGATTACCTGAACAAGTATTTCCCGGAGAATGTCAAATATACGCTGGACAAATCCGACCTGCTGACCTTCGATCAGTTTTCCAAGATCTTCTATAAACAGGCGCCGGCCTGCAGTCTGCTGTTCAACGTGGACAGCCGCGGCTATATCGCCATGTGCGTTGATTATATCCAGAAATAACATTCCGGAAACAGTATCAAAGGGGAACCGATGCGCCGGTTCCCCTTTTTCGTGGAAAGTAATCTTTATCATGTATCTTATGCTTTGGTCAATACCTTATTCAGCGTATCAAACAGAACCTCAATGTTGATCGGCTTCGCGATATGCCCGTCCATGCCGTTGCGCAGCGCTTCCTGCTTATCTTCCTCGAAGGCATTGGCCGTCATGGCGATCACCGGTATGGAAGCCAGCTTCCCGTTCTCTAACTGTCTGATCTCCCGCACCGCCTCATAACCGTTCATCACCGGCATCTGGACGTCCATCAGCACCAGCTGGTAGTAACCCGGTTCGGACTTCTTAAGCATCTCCAACGCGATCTGCCCGTTCTCCGCAACCTCCGTCGTGAAGCCGGCGCCATTTAGTATCTCCACGGCGATCTCCTGATTCAGCTCGTTATCTTCTGCCAACAGGATCCGGCCGGCCTGGAACTGTACCGTCTCGCTCTCCTGCGCTTCCTCATCCGCCGCCTCGGCTCCTATAACGGAGCGCAGACAAGTACGCAGCTCCGACATGAACAACGGCTTGCTGCAGAAAGCCGTGACGCCGGCCTCCTTGGCCTCCTCCTCGATATCCGACCAGTCGTAGGCCGTCAGGACGATGACCGGTACATTGTCCCCCATCACTTTTCTGACTCTTCTGGTCACCTCGATGCCGTTCATATCCGGCAGCAGCCAGTCGATGATATAGACCAGATAACCGTCCTCACGCATGTTGGCCTGCTTCGTGCGCAGCACCGCCTCCTTACCGGACAGGGTCCATTCCGCACGCAGCCCGATCTGTCCCAGCATATAGGAAACGCTGTCACAGGTGTTAAAGTCGTCATCCACCACCAGCGCCCTGCAGTTCTTTAACTCGGGGATTTCCTGTGCCTCCCGCTCCACCTCATGGATCCGGAATGTAAAGGAGACGATGAACGTGGACCCCACTCCCAGCTCAGACTTTACTTCGATGGTACCGTTCATCATATCCACAATGTTCTTCGTGATGGCCATCCCGAGACCGGTGCCCTGGATACCGCTGATCGTGGAGTTTCTCTCCCGCTCAAAAGGCTCGAAGATATGCTCCACAAATTCATCGCTCATACCCACGCCGCTATCCTTGACGGAAAACTCATAGTTTCCAAAGCCTTTCGGCGCGCCGCCCTTCTCCGTGATCCGCATATTGATGGTGCCGCCGGCGCCGGTATATTTGACGGCGTTGCCAAGCAGATTGAGCAGCACCTGGTTCAGCCTCAGCTGGTCGCAGTAGATCTCCTCATTCCGGATATCCAGCGTATCGATATGTAATTCCAGCTGTTTCGCGTGTACATCTGCCTGTACGATATTGCAGATACTGTGCAGGATCTCCGGCAGGCTGCACGGTTTCTCGTCCAAACGGATCTTGCCGCTCTCGATGCGGCTCATATCCAGCACGTCGTTGATCAGGCTGAGCAGGTGATTCCCGGACGTCATGATCTTCTTCAGATATTCCTCCATCCGCTCCCTGCTGTCGATATGCTTCATCGCCAGAGACGTAAAGCCTACGATGGCGTTCATCGGCGTCCGGATGTCATGGGACATGTTGGAGAGGAACACGCTCTTGGCCTTGCTGGCTCTGTTGGCCTGCATGAGCGCATCCTTTAAGAGGCTCCTCTGCTCCATCTCGCTGCGGATCTCCTTATCCACGCTGCGGATACCAAGCACGATACTCTTCCGCTCCTCCGCCAGACCCGCCCTTACGATCTTCATCTGATAATACTCCGGCTCACCGTTGCCTTTGGTGCGGAAATTCACATGATACTGCTTGCCTTCCGACAGTCCCTGCTCGATCTTGTCTTCGGAAACTGCCTGCCGCACCATATCCTGATCCTCCTCGCAGACATATTCCCCTATGTAAAATGCCATGCTCTCTTTAAAGGAAAGCTTCCTCTCAAATGCTTCCCTGAACCGGCGGCTGTCTTCCTCCACACGGAGCGGCTTACCGATCCCGGATTCCAAGTCAAAGAAGCAGACTACCTTGTAGTCTATGCTCAGCGCCTGCACAAGCTCCGCCTGACGCTTCTCGTTCTCCTCCTCCTGCAGTTTCCTGGCAGTACAGTCCAGAAGGAAACGCTGGTAACGCAGCTCGTCATTCTCCCGCATCAGCTTGACGTTGCCCATCACATACCGGACTTCACCGTCTTTATGGCGCACACGGTATTCCACGCTGACGCTGTCTCCCTCCTCCTGCAGGCCTCTGATCTTCTCCAGCAGTTCCTCCCGGTCCTCCTCCACGACAGATGCAGCGACCATATCAAACCCGTCGGCTTCCATCTCCTCTAACGATTCGTAGCCCAGGATATCAAGCGCCGCCTGGTTGACGCTCATAATCTGCGTACCGTCCAGACTGTGATACATCACGCCACATTCAATATTATTGAAGATCATCTCCAGCGTATGGTTCTTCTGCATGATCTCCTGCTCGTACGCCCGCTCCTGCGTCACGTCAATGGCCACCCCCACGGTACCCATCACGCTGCCGTCAAGATCATACAGCGGAGATTTGTAGGTTGTCAGCAGTCTGGTGCCTTCCCCGGTCTTCACACATTCTTCGGAGACAAAAGTCCGCTCCTTCTCCATGACCTGTCTCTCTGACTCGATACAGGCCGGATCATCCTCCTCCACATCCCAGATATAGGCGTGCCGCTGTCCCTCTACCTGCTGCTTCGTCTTATTTACCGTACTGCAGAAGCTGTCGTTGACCTTCTCATGTACCCCGTCCTTGTCCTTGTACCAGATGAGATTGGGAATATTGTTGATCGTCGCCTCCAGATAGTGGCTGGTCTGCCAGTAATCCTTACTCATCTTGTAGGTCTGCTGCCATCTCAGGAAACGAAACCGGATCTCCTCCTCTGTCATGGGCAGCAGCCATAAATCCTTCACCGTCTGCAGCCACTTTGTCAAAAGCGGAAGCTGCTCCCTCATTGCAAGCAGAATGAGCTCTGTATCCTCCCCCCTGTCTGCGGTCAGTCTGCGCACCGTCTCCTCCACATCCATGTCCCGCAGATCGGCCAGAATCACATCCGCACCGGCCGCAGCAGCTTCCCCGGCTGCTTCGCTCTTCGTGAACTCATGCGTAAAACATGCCTGTGGAGGCATCGCCTCGATCACCGCAAATACATCCTGTCGAATGCCCACTAAATGAAAATGAACATGACAATGGTACATTTCTCTTTCCTCCTTAACGATTCCGGTATCATGATAGAACTTATGATCTTTCACTCATTCTAATATCATACTGTATTTTACGGAGCATGGCAATTGGTTTTGTATATTTTCAATGGTTTTTCAGTAGTTGCCGTTCGTACAGGCAGATACCCCGCCAGGCATCTGGCGGGGTATCTGCTCATTACACGTATCTTATAGTAAACGAAATTTCTAATATCGTTAACTATAATATCTTACATTTGTCCAGTCACAAGCTTAACCACATGCTTAATGCTGTACGTCCTGCATCCTCTTCTCCATATTTCTGGCATAGATGGGGCCCATAACACTGGCAAGCATCGGCACCAGCTCGTGGTCGAAGTTCACCTTCACTTCGGAATCCTTGCCGATCACCAGCGTAGCTTCCTCCTCCGGCGTGCAGGCAGGCCAATTGGGCATCTCCGGATTCTCCGGATTGCCGGTCTTTGCAAATGCCATCACGGAATCGAAGATCAGCTTCTCCACACGCTCCGTTACGCCCTCCTCCTGGGTGTAAGGCGTAAACTCCGTATTGTGGAAGAAATAAGGAATATCGGCACAGTGCCAGGGCGTCTTGCCGCCGTCAAAGTTCATATCCAGGTTAAACAGATAAGACCAGGTCTTGTCGTTGCATTTGCTTCTCTCCCTGATATAGTCGATCTCCGGCGCACGGAAGAAGAAATCCATGGTCATAAGATCCACCGGGTTGCGCTCCGGATATGCCTTCTGGAAACATGCGATCAGCTCCGTCACATCCACGTCGCCCGCTTCCTTCTTCATATACTGGATGCCGTCCTGCGTCGTCATGGTGCGGCGGTCATAGGGCGCCGGCGCAAAGGAACCGAACTCGCCGAACACACTGCCTACCATTAGCGGGACATGTGCCGTCTCTTTGCGGAATCCGTTGGAGACCGGCTCGCCCTTATAGAAATCATTGACGAAAGGCGCACCGCCCACATATTCTCCCGCTTTCTCCAGATCCGGCTTTACTTTATTGTAAGCTGCAGCCAGATCGGCGAACGGAACCGTCTCTAACGCTTTCACATCTTCGATCTTCAACTCTTCCATCATGGCCCGCACCAGCTTCTCGCCGCTTCCCTTGCAGTCCGCCATCGCGCCGCCGAGCACGCCGCTCATGTTGATGCCCTTGGCGATCAGGCCGTCCGCTGCCGGTGTCTGCAGCAGTGTGGTCACCTTCGCGCCGCCGCCGGACTGTCCGAATACGATCACGTTCTCCGGGTCGCCGCCGAACTTCTCCACATTGTCATGCAGCCACTGAAGCGCCGCGATCAGATCGTCCGTTCCCGCATTGCCGGAATTCGCATACTCCTCACCGAAAGCCGACAGATCACAGTAACCAAGCACATTCAGCCTGTGGTTCACGGATACCACGACCACCTGTCCCAGCTTACACATATTCTCCCCTTCATAGGCGATCTGCTCGATCGAAGAACCGGCGAAGAATCCGCCGCCGTGCAGCCATACCATGACGGGACGCTTCTCCCCGTCCAGTCCCGGCGTCCAGATGTTCAGATTCAGGCAGTTCTCGCTCATGGGCCAATAACGATGGGGCACCATCATCTCTCCGATTCCCGGCTGCGGCTCATCTAAGAGCGGGCACACGTGTCCGTAGTTGATCGTCGTAAGCTCCCCCTCCCAGGCATCTACCGGCTCCGGTGCGTGAAATCTCTTCGCCTTCGCGTAAGGAATGCCCTTAAATATGTACATGTCGTCATAGAAATAACCACGTACCTTTCCTTTCTGCGTCTCTACAATGGCGGTCTTGTCATCGTAAATAAATTTCTTCTCCATTCTTACTGCCTCCTTGTTTATGATTCTGGTTATTTTGTATTATTTATCGTTCTCATTTTCATAGCAGACGTTATTATATCCTGCCGCCCGCCGTAAGTTTATCGTTTTATAGTTAACGGCATGAGAAATTTCGTTTACTATAGTTCCCAGTTATTTATCATACATTTTCCCGGATTGTTTGTCAATTCTCCCGCTTAACCTGTTAACTGTCAGAAAATATCTTGATTACTATTCACGGTGCCCTGCACCCCGCTGCAGGGCATCCGGCCGATAACTTTACGGTTTCAGGCATCCAGGTCTACACCCCCGGCTGTCCGGCTGCCACCAAGGTGATCCGTGTCAGTTATGCTCAGCGGGAGAGCTGTCCGCCTTATACGCCACGTGAAGACTGCACAGTCTGATATCTCCCGTCAGTTCCAGTCGGATCTCCACGGCTTTCTCCGCCTGTAAGACCCCTTCTATCACATCGGCATCCAGAGAAAGCCGCACGTCCGTGTAGATGGGATGCCAGCTGGCTGCGCGAAGCTTAGCTTCCGCCCTTGCCTTCTCGTCCATCGGCGGCATTGCGTTTTGCTCATAGGAAGCCGTGTCTCCCTCCCAGAAGGCCGCCTGCCGGCCGTCCACGAAGACCGTGACACTGCTCTTCTTCTCGCTCTTACAGTGCAGAAGCAGCGCCTCCGCACCCTTTTCCAGCCTGCAGTCACCATAGCGCAGCACGCTCTTGTCCGCGGGATCGTGCACGGTCACTGCCTTAAATCCGAAGTGTCCCTCCGTCAGCACTACATTCTCATACGTATCATAATGATCCGCCGCCGTCCTATGTCGCAGGCAGCGTGTCCCTGTCTGTTGTCCGGGAAGTTCCACCTGTATCTTCAATGCAGCTGCATTGTCGGAGGGCCCTGTGAAGATCGTATAGCAGCCCTTTTCCACCATAAGCCGTCTGCTGATCACATCATAGAACCGAAATTCCTCGATCGGGATCGTCAATTCCACGCTGCGGCTCTCTCCGGGCATCACATTCCTGATCTTCCGAAAGCCCAACAGCTGCCTGAGCGGCTTCTTCACTCTGGATGCGGGCGCCGTGCCGTAGATCTGCACCACCTCATCCCCGGTCCGTGACCCGGTATTCTCCACCCGCAGGGTGATATGCAGGTTCACGCCGTCCCGAACCGTGACCGCCAGATCCGAATAAGCAAACTGCGTATAACTTAAGCCATAACCGAAGGGATAGAGCACCTCTCCCCCGAAGTACCGGTAGGTGCGCTCCTTACCGATGATATCGTAGTCGTCGATGTCGGGCAGCTGATCGTCCCCCTTGTACCAGGTCAGGTTCAGTCGTCCCGACGGGTTATTGTGTCCAAACAGCGTCTCCGCCATGGCGCATCCCATATCCTGCGCGCCGGTAGCGCTCCAGAGGATGGCCGGCAGTTTCTCTTTGGCAAAGCGGATCGCATACGGATAATTGGAGTAAAGCACCAGTACTACGTTCCGGTTCACCGCATAGACCTCTTCCAGCAGCTTCTGCTGCGCGGGCGGCAGCTCGATGGTATCCCGGTCCACTTCCTCCTTGGCATTGATCATCGAATTACAGCCAAGCGCCAGCACCACTTTCTTCTTGCTGCCCGCCAGCTTAAGCGCCGTCTGCAGACCGTCCTCTTTCGTTTCCATGGTAAAGGCAGTGCCTTCTCCCTCCATAGCGGCCCAGAGGCTGCCGTCCTCGCGTACCTGCACGGGCATACCGAAACGGTTGGTCAATATTACGCTGCCGTCCGCTCTCGTCTCCACATGGAAGATCTCCATCACGAACCAGTCCATGGCCGAATCCTTCTCCGCCGCGATCCGTCCCGGCTCTTCTTTACTGTCCGGCCCGCCGTACAGCCTGGAATTCATATACTTGCCTGTCCGCACGCAGCGGAACGTATAACTGCCGGATCCCCAGTCCTCCCGGATAAACACGTCCGGCTGACCGCTGATCCGCAGCGTCCCGTCCTCGGCCACGGCGATTCCCTGTTCTCCGCGGCAGAACACCACTCTGTCCTGTCCGTCCGCATGGGCGATCTCTGCGCCCGTCAGTTCCCTCATCCCAGCAAGAAGCGTCTTTCGAAAAGGCGGCTCGCCGCCGTACCAGTCCTGATACCAGGCGTCGCCAAGCGGCCCAATCAGCGCCAGATCGTCCGCCTGCCCCTGATCAAGCGGCAGGAACCCTTCCTCATTCTTTAAGAGCACCACCGCCTCTCTGGAAACCTGCCGGCACACCGCACGGCTCTCCTCGGAATCCAGATCCGCCTCCGTCACCCTGTCATAAGGATTGCCCGGCTGTGCGTCATAGATGCCAAGACGCAGTCTGGTACGGAAGGCACAGCGCAGCGCCCTGTCGATCTCTTCCTCCGTCAACAGACCCAGTTCCCAGGCTTCCTTCGCCGCCTGCTCCACCATCACCGGATTGTCGGACATGGTATCCACGCCTGCCTTCACCGCAGCAGCCACCGTCTCCGCGTCGGTGCCGAAAGTATGATGCAGCAGTGCCACAAGGGCCGTGGCGCCGCCGTCGCTCACGGCATGTTGTAAGCCATACTCATCTTTAAGGATCTTCTGCACCTCGTCGTTGAGCATTCCCGGCGTACCGTTGATCTTATTGTAGGCCGTCATGATCGCTTCCGCGCCGCCTTTCTCGATGGCCCGGCGAAAAGGCTCCAGATACAGTTCATATTTGTTCCGGGGATCGATGGATACATTCTTCCACCCCCGGCCCACTTCCGTATTGTTGCCATAGAAATGCTTCAGAGTCGCCGCCACCCGCAGATAACGGCTGTTATCGCCCTGCATCCCCTGTACATAAGCGGAAGCCATCTCTCCGGTAAGAACCGGATCCTCCCCGTATCCTTCCTCCGTCCTGCCCCATCTGGGATCCCGCTCCAGATCCACCGTGGGCGCCCAGCGGCTCAGTCCCCGGTCCGGATGCCTGTGGTAGATGACTCTCGCCTCCGTACCGGTCACCTTCCCGGCCTGTCGGATCAGATCCGGATCCCAGGTAGCACTCATGCCGATGGGCTGTACGAAAGACGTGGTAGGCTCCGGCCCGCCCAATGTATTCTGGTCATTCCGGGCTTCCACGCCGTGAGCCGCCTCTCCGCCAAAGGACATGCCAGGAATCCCCAGCCGCTCAATAGGCCGCATTGCCGACGACAGACAACTGCATTTCTCCTCGATCGTCATCTTGGACAGCAGCCAGTCGATCCTCTTTTCGATCGGCAGCGCGCTGTCCCAGAATGGGGTGTTTCTCTTTTCCATACGCTTGTCTCTCCTTCCTGCTGTTTCTTTTATCTATTTTACCTGTTCCTTATGCCATCCGGTAACCATACAAATTGCATATGTTATCCCGGCTAAAATACAGTTCGGCTATGCCTCTGCACCGCCCTATTTAGGAAAAAGACTGATATCCTGCGAATATCAGCCCTTTCCCGATGTATATGCCTATTAATGTGGAATATAGTAACCGTTATACTATGTAGTCAAATGCTCGTGCAAGCAATCTCTTACTGCGGCAGCTTGGTCGCCAGGAACTCTGTCATCATATCGCTTGCTTCCTGCATACCGTTTGCCTCCAGGTCCGCGAGCATCGCATCCCAGTTAGCGTCGAAGGAATCCACCGGATCCGTCACGCACTTGATCAGCGCCGGGAATAAGATCTCGTTCAGGATCGTCACGGTATTGTTGATCTCCTGCGGAACCCCATAAGCCCACAACGGTGAGTACGGCGGTACTTCGAACTCCTCCGGCTGCGGGAAGATATCCGTCAGCATCTCCACGCCCCACGCCTCGCAGGCAGCCTTCTCTTCCTCGTTGTACTCTGCAATGATGGACTGCTTGTTGGTCGGCGTATAGTAGTCCCCGTTGGCATCCTGCACACCGTCGCCATAGATCGGGAAGCCCACGCAGCTGCCGATTCCCGTTTTCTTACCATAATCGGGATCCGTCTTCGCCTTCGTGATCTCTTCCTCGGTACGGTATCTCATGCCGTTCTCATCCAGAAAATAATGCTCACCCTCGATACCCCAGCGGTAAAGAATAGCGCCTTCATCGGAACACAGATAGTCTAAGAACTTGATCGCGCGCACCGGATCCTCACAGCTCTTGGTGATCGCGATCCCGTATCCGACCTGCAGACCCTGGTACATCAGGCTGGGCGCCTTCTGATCGGCATGCAGTGTCACCGGAAGACCACAAAATGTCTTATCCAGTTTGCCTTCTGCGTTCAAAGTAGCATGAGCTTGATAATAATGCCAGAGAGAATCCGTGATCGCAACCACACGGCCACTGACCAGCTTTGCGATATAATCATCATCGGTCTGCGTCGCAAAGTTCGGATCCAGAATGCCTTCGTCGTACATGCGGCTCAGCCATCTGAAATATTCTCTCTCATTCTCACTCTTCTGTTTAAAGATACAGTTATAATCCTCGTCCACCAGCCAGGAGCCGTTATCCGGCGCCGCATCCGCGATATAACCCGCCGGATTCGACAACGTGATCATCCAGTGCCAGTCAGCAGCGCTCATGGAGATACCGATCATCTCCAGACCGTCGTCTGTGGTCGGATGCGCCGCCAGGTAAGACTTGATCATCGCCTCATACTCTTCCAATGTCGTGGGATACTCATAATTGTTCTCCTTCAGCACTGCATACTGAATCTGACAGGTTCCTCCTGAGGTAAAGTATCTGCCGCCCACGCCGGCATAGGACAGCTGATAGATACCCGGGTCATCGGAACTCCATTTCAGTTTCTCGAACTCGTCGCCGTACATCTTCTTAATATTCGGGCCATACTGATCGATCAGATCCGTCATATCGATCAGGGCGCCCGCTTCGTAAAGACTGGCAGCAGATGTCTTGGAATAGATCAGATCCGGATAATCATCATTGGCGATCATCAGCGCCACGTCCTCCGCCGGGTCTCCGGTACTGGATACCGGATAGCTGATCTCCAGCCTGATGCCCGTCGCATCCGCGATGGCGGAGCCTACCGGCGTATCACTCCAGCCGTCGTCCTTACCGTCCGCATTGTAATACTCAAAGGTGATCGGGGACAGGTCCTCACCGCCGTCCTCCGCCTGGGCATCGCCGCCCGCATCCGCTTCCGTGCCGGAATCTGCCGACGCTTCTGTGCCGCCGGTGCTTCCCGTATCCCCTGCTGCTCCACTGTCGCCGCCGCAGCCGGTGAGTGTGCCTGCCAGCATCGCGCTCACTGCAAGCAGGGCCAAAATCTTCTTACGTCTCATGTTTCTCATCCTCCTGCAAAAAAATTCTGTTCTTTATTACGCTGTCTCCATTTTAATATGAAGATTCTCCTGCGTACCATGGACAAATTATCCACTTTATAGGGATTTTTTGACCAGTTTTCTTTTTATCTCTCAATCATCTCTCAATCAATGCCTTACGGTATTTTCCCGGTGATTCCTTGTACTGATTCTTAAAGGCCCTGATAAAAGACTGTTCGTCCGGGAATCCGTTACAATGGGCAATCTCCACAATGGAACTGCGAAGCATCTGCTCCGCATGAGTCAGACGGCATCCGGTTAGATATTCCTTAAAGGTCTGCCCGGTATAGCGTTTAAAGAATCGACAGAAATATTCCCTGGAAAAGTGGAACTTCTCCGCCAGCTCCCCCTGCCGCAGCGGCTGGTCATAGTTTGAATGGATGTAATCCAGAATGATCTTCTGCCGCTCCGAGTCCTTCCAGTAATTGACGTCCACACTGCTTCTCTCGATCGCACAGTGATCCAGCAGGACCGATAAGATCTGACACACCAGACCCAGGATGTTGACACTTACACTGACATCTCTTTGCCCCTCATACAGCTCCTCGATCCTTAACAGATAGGCCGCGATCTTCTCTTCCTCCTCTTTCTGCGGGTCCGCAAAGGTAAGATTGTCATAGTTAGGGATTACGCTGATCAGGAAATCGTGCTGGATCAGCAACGTGATCCCCGTATCAACATCATCCGGCTTTTCAAAGACGGGAGTCGCAGAATTCACCTCTCCACTGCATATGAGGCAGAACCTGCCCGCCTCACGCTCCTTCTCCTGCCCGCCCACATAGAACCTCACTTTTCCTTTTGACACAAAATTGATCTCCAGATCGTCATGCCAGTGGGCATCGACGCCTGTGCGCCTCTCCTTTGTATGCCGAAACACCAGGATCGGCGCCGGATTGCTGTATCGATGAACCTGTCGGAACGCTTCACTTGTTTCCATCTTCATAAACTCTGGTCTTCCTCCCATGGAATAGACTCTTACACCGGAAAAGGCTGATATCCGTTTAATATCAGCCTTTCCTATAAGTGTATGTGTATTGATTATAACAACCTCTTTACTGTATCATCAAGACTGTATTAACCTGTAACGCTTTGTAAAATTAGGTATGCTATAAGGGTAGCTGTAACGGCTCCCTT
>CANOCU010000036.1 GCA_947564645.1 uncultured Lachnospiraceae bacterium | reverse complement strand
CATACCTATTATCTTTCGATCATAGCGTACCTAATTTAAATCGTTACAGATTAAAGCAGACAAACAAGGCAAGAATCGGAATGGTGATCAACAAAAAGGTCGTTTTTCTCTCATTTTTTCCTAATTTCATAACTCATGCTCTCCTTTCTCCCTAATTCGCGTTTCCATGCTGCTTTTCATAATCCTGCACCAGACGGATGATGTCTCTGTTATACCGCAGCCAGTCCTTATCGAACTTCTCCAGGAATGCATCCACATCCTGATTCAGCAGGAAGGTCTGGATCTGCGCATCCACCGCCATCTCGGACGGATAGTAGTGATCCTGATAGTCTGTCATGTTGCCGGATGCGATATAGTCTGTCATACCGTCCAGAATGGAAGGTAACCGGAAATCTCCCTCCTTACAGGGGATTGCCGTCTGCGCGTCGATATATTTCTGAATGTTTGCATCCTCATACAGGAAGTCAAGCACCTCATAGACCGCTTCCTTGTTCTTACAGCCCGCCGTTACGCAGAACTGCAGGTCAATACCGGAGTTTAAGGTATTGCCGTCCGCCGCGTCGTTTGCCGGCATAACGAAAGAATCCAGATTCAGATCCGGGTTTACGGACAGGATCTGCGGCGCCGCATAGCTGCCGATCGGATACATGGCCGATTCGCCTCTCGCAAAAGCCGTACATGCGTCATTGTAACCGTAGGCAAACGGATCCTCCGGTCCATACTGCAAGAGCTCCAGATACTTCTCGGATACCTCCCGGTACTCCTTGGCAAAAGTAGTCTCCCCGCGGTTTACCTGCTTGGACGCATCCGCAGGCGCCAGGTCTACCGCCATCGCATTCCACGGTGCAAGACAGGTCCAGGTGTCCTTGAAACCGAAATAGAAAGGCAGGATGCCCTCGCCCTGAATGGTATCGCACAAGGTAAGCAGCTCGTCCCAGGTCGTCGGGATCGTCCACCCATGCTCCTCGAACATATCCCGGTTGTACAGAATGCCTGCTGCGTTTGCCACATACGGCACCGCATAAGTGCCCTCTACGGGAACAAACTTAAGCGCCTCGTCAATATCCAGATATCCCTGATTGATATTGTTAAGCCCTTCATAATCCGAGATGTCCTCCAGAATCTGCGCATCCACGAAATAGGAATAGTTGATATCGCCGCCGATTCCTATGATCTCCGGATAGTCCTCTCTGATGAACCTCGTCTTCAAGATCGTCATCGCATCGTTGGGAGAACTGATCTTCAAGTGAATGTCATCATGTGTCGCGTTAAATTCCTCTTCCACAGCAGTGAAATAGTTGGCCGCCTCCGGCTTGTACTGAACGATCTCGATCTCGATCTTGCCGTCTCCAGCCGAGTTTCCACATCCCCCGGCAACCATCATTGCAGTCACGCTGCAAAATGCCGCGCCAAGGTATTTTACTTTCCTCCTTATCATAGCTTATCTCCTTCCCTGATTTGATATTTGCATTGTAACATACCATTTTGCTATCAATAAATAGCCTTATATCATATGTTATATACCTTAATGCTGTTTTTATTCCAATTATTTGAAGTCGAGTAGCATTTTGGTATATAATAGTTTATATAATTTTTAAACTTTTCAGGAATTTTTCAGATCCGGAACGGAGGAATGTATGAGCGAGGTGATCTTCTCGGTTTTTCCAAGTGAAAATTTTGTCGATCTGGGACTCTATCAATTCGGATGGGAACAGTGCGATCCGTCTCATTCCTTCGGCCCTGCTGCCAGAAACCACTACCTGTTTCACTACTGCCTGTCCGGCACCGGTACCCTGATCGCCGAGAACATACAGGGCAAATCCATCAATTATCAGGTCAAAAGCGGCCAGGGATTTATGCTTTTCCCCCACCAGGTCTGTACCTATATCGCAGACCATGAGATTCCCTGGGAATATGTATGGCTTGAATTCGACGGGCTGCGCGCCAAAGAGGCCGTGGAACTGACCGGATTAAGCCCCAGCCAGCCGATCTACAAGGCACGCTATAAGGATATCGCAGACACGATGAAATCGGAAATGCTCTATATCGTCAACCATAAGAATGAGTCTCCCTTTCACCTGATCGGTCACCTCTTTCTCTTTATCGACAGCTTCATGCGCTCCGCTTCCTCTTCCGAGGTGAGCCGGGGAAACAGTCTGCGGGATTTTTATATTAAGGAAGCTTTCTCCTTCATCGAGCAGAACTTCCAGAACGATATCTCCGTGGAGGATATCGCGGCCGCCTGCGGCTTGAACAGAAGCTATTTCGGTAAGATCTTTCATGAGAATATGGGAAAATCGCCCCAGGAATTTTTGATCTCCTACCGCATGTCCAAGGCCACCGAGCTTTTACGGCTCACCGACCTGTCCATCGCGGATATCGGAAATGCAGTTGGCTATCCGAACCAACTGCATTTTTCCAGGGCGTTTAAGAATGTGTATGGGATATCGCCGAGACAGTGGCGCAATGAGCATGTGACGAAGTAGCGCAGGATATAAGTATGATTTATCCATCTGCCAGGGATTGGACCTTCTCTGAAGTTTTATTTTTCACAACAGCTTCTTCACCTTAGCCTGCTTCTGGAAGAAAGCAATCCCATAACAAAATATCTGTGAATAGCCATAAAGCCCTTCCGCATATTTTCTACGAATAATCTGCTCAAGCGCCTCGTCACAATCGTGATCCAGATCATCTTCTTTCCTGGATCTCTTGGTCTCTATGATCATGACGCGGCGATTATCATCATCCTTCAGGAAAATATCCGGTCTTCCGAGTCCCTTCTCCTTATTGGATTCCACTTCATAACCCAATCCAACAAAAGCGCCTGCCAGGAAAGCATGATAATAATCCTCATGATAATCATGATAGCTTATCGTCCTCCACAGAAGATCGGAAACAGCTTCAGAAGCTTTCTGCTCATCACCGTTCCAGAACGCCTCCATCATAGATTTCCGGGAGCTGTCATCTACGGTATCCTGGAATAGTTTCACCACCGTGTCTTCAAAAATAGATGCAATCTCTCTGTTTGGAATTTTAAGGCTTACGGTTTCTCCTTCTTCGCCTGCATCCGCTTTCGTCAGATAACCTGTCATCACGATCACACTCCAGAGATTATCCTCCGAAGAATGCAGCATATCATATGTAAGTTCATCTGAGATTGTCTGAACGATCGTACCTCCGTTCATAAGAATCTCAAATTTACCTTTTACTTTGAAATCGGTTCTCTTGACGAAAGTGAGAAGTATCCCGTTGTGACTCGTATTTTTCCAGTAATTCTTTGGTTTTGCATTCTTCCTCTTTTTCAACGCCGACATATAGTTCATCACATCCCAGGGACAATACACAAAGCTGTCGCCGAATACATACCCGTCATACCATTCTTTTATGACATCTGCCTTATCCTGCCTGTCAGCTGCCAGCAGCATTCTCTCCACTTCTTCTTCCGTAAAGCCAAAGTACTGGGAAAAATCCGCATCTAACACCGAATAAGACGCAAAATTATTCGTGCCGGTAAATATACTCTCCTTCGCAATACGCAGACATCCTGTGATCACTGCAAACTCCAGAAATTCATTGTCCTTTAACGCCGTGCCCATCATTCCTTTGATCACATCCAGCATAGCGTCATAATATCGATTCTCTGCCGTATTCTTTTCACTGGCTCTGGCTAACGGCACATCGTATTCATCGATCAACAGAATCGATTTCCTTCCATAAACAGCATCCAGCATACGCATGATCGTCTTTAGAGCATTCTTGACATCATCTTCCGCTGCCGTTTTGAACATTAGTTTTCTGAAAATATCCCTGTCTGCAGCATTGACTGTATCTTCTTCCAATAGGAAATCCAATTCTTTACATACGTCCGCCAATCGTGTCTGCAGCATTTTATAAGCGCCCTCAAAGGTTTCCGCCTCAACATCCTTAAAAGAAAGAAAAAGCACCGGAGACTGATTCAACCATTTCTCACAAAACTCCTTATATTCTGTGATCTTAAGCCCTTCAAAGATTTCTCTGCTGTCCTTTCTGATATTGAAGAAATTCGACAGCATACTCATCATCAATGTCTTGCCAAATCTACGCGGTCTGGTAAACAACGTAACCTTATTCTCCGTTTCCTCCACAAGCTCATACATGATCGCCGTCTTATCCACATAGTATTTACCCGATCTGCGCAGTCCGGCGAAATCAGATTCCCCAACACCAACTCTAAATATCATGTACAGGCCTCCTATTTTATACTGCACTGCTATTCACTGTTATTTGTTATATTGTTATCTATCATTTAATATTATCATATATCATGACATGGAACAATTACAGAAATCCGTAATTATCTCCTGGATTCCCGTAGCATCCTCCAAAATCTTTTCCATCCTCTTAATACATTCTTCCGGCATCTGGTTAAACAATCCGACGTATATCTTCTTATTCTTTATATTCCATAAACCGTTAATCTTCCCATTATATAGAATAGTAGGCTTCACAATTCCCTGCAAGGAAAACACATTTCGAAGATATTCCTCTGGCAGAAGCAGATTATGCTTCTTCTCATACCCAAGAAGCAATGGGTCAAACGCCGACAAAACATACAAGTCATCTACCGGATCATTATTTTCACATGTCGATCGATGCTCCACAAACAGGTACTCCTGGTCATCGATTTTCTCAATGACATGTCGACCCGAGAAATATTGCTCCAGAACATAATTCACAAGCAAATTGCATTTCCTTTTACTCCACTTGAAAAAGTACATCACGTCTTCCATCGTACATGGACTGTATCCCTCCAGATATCTCTTCACCTGCTGCCTTTCGGCCTCTTCCCGACTGACTAGATCTGTTTCCGGCGCCAATATGTAAGAAGTATCATCACTGCATGTCAAAATGATCCTTCCTGTTTCAATCAGATAGCGTGGTATTCCGCCCCATGGATTAAACAGATATTCTTTCTTTTCCGACGTCATTCCATTCGCGGTACATAAATCTATCAACTGGCTTTTGGTTAAGATTTCTCTTTTCAATGCATTCAGAATGATCTCGCAGTAGAATTCCTTCTCCGATATAGACACCACCGTCTCATTCTCCCAGAACTCTCGCATATAAGAAGTGAGCATATCGCGATAAATAAACAGGCCATAGTCTTCCATATGATGGATATGCAGCGTACCACGGATCGTCCACGCCCGGAAATATTGCGGCCGGTTTGTTTCAAAATCATCTCCGTGCAATTTACAGCAGATTGCAGCATATCTGTAAAACTGACTCTGGATTCCCAAAAAGTCTTTGACGACATTATCTTTATGGTAGCCATACTGCAACCTGTCCTGGCAGATTGCTGTTTTTGCTCTGTCATGGTTATTTTGCATTTCGATTCCCCTTTATCAACATCAATACCTTGTATTCTGACATGATAGTTTGTTGTATTTCATTTACCTATAGCAGTATTCTTTTGAGATTGAATCAATTTATCTCTGCATCCGACAGCATATATCTACGAGACCTGCCATTACCTTCTGTTTGAACTTTACCATCATCGGCCAGTTCTGAAAGAATTACCCTTGCTCTTGCAGAACTAAGTCCGATATACATTGCTATATCGGTTGCTTTACTGCTGCCTTGGGAATGAAGAAAGTCAAGTATCAGCTTTTTGTTTTCTACAGTTTTTAATGCCCTGCTATTTTCCCCTGTTTTTTCTGCTTGTTTTTTCTGCTTGTTTTTTCTGCTTGTTTTTTCTGCTTGTTTTTCAGTAAAAACAAGCGTTAAAATTGTCCGGTCAGGGTTATATTGTTCATCTATAACTGGAGGATTCCAACCCTGCGACTCCCATACAGCATAAATATTCGGTACACCGCTTCCGGCACGTTCTCCAATACCGATCATATTAAACATCTTCATTAATGCTTTATTTCTTGGATCGGAAATCCCGCCTTTGAGCATTTGATCCTTACCCGTCCGCACATATCCCGGATTTTCCATAACTATCTTGTCCATCTCTTTCCTGATAACAACCCCTCTTCCCACATAGAAATCCGTGTTTACTAAACAATTTGCCAATGCCTCTCTGAGTGCTTTATGAACAGGTGTGTCATCAATACGGGTTATTCCCTCTAATTTGAACGGAATTTTTAAATCCTTAACCAGTTTGGAATAGATACGAAAAAAGAAGTCAAAAAGATTACCTGTCCAGTCTCCTGAACTCGACTGCAATCTGTCTGTCCACCTAATGGAGGGATCAAGCATTTCCCTATAATCAAGAAAATATTCCGGATACTCATACAGTATGCGATATTCTTCACCAAACATGAGCAATCCTGCTGCAGTAGGATGTATTTTTCCATCTTCTCTTACACGTTTTGCCGCTCCGATCCTCTCGAGATACTCTTCATCCGTTAACCCCGCCCAGACATGTTCAGCCCGATAAGCAGTATGTCTGTTACGG
The DNA here is from genome assembly GCA_947564645.1 of uncultured Lachnospiraceae bacterium. Lineage (GTDB taxonomy): Bacteria > Bacillota > Clostridia > Lachnospirales > Lachnospiraceae > UBA3282. The sequence goes on along the minus strand of CANOCU010000036.1, from coordinate 31,042 downwards.
TAAGCATGCACTGTTTCCATATTAAGATCACTCACTTCAAAATCCTTAAGTACTTTCATATCGGATGTCTCTTCTGTCTGATCCCGAAGCATCGCCTTAATTTCACTTTTCGTACAGTGATAATCTCCCTCTCCATTTCTACGAAACGTACCACCAAATAAATCATTATTGATATAAACAGGCCTGTCCTCTCTTTGTGCTCTTGGAATATGAATAGCAAGAATAATATCATCACCTACTTTAAAGTCTTCTATATCACTATCCGATAAAAGATTAATGCTTATCTTCTTACCATTATTAATTGTATTCCAGAAATCCTTCTTCAGTTTTTCCACATCCTGCAACCCCGTGGTAGAAAATTCCCCATCGCTTTTTTCTACCACACCAAGAAGAATAATACCACCATAACAATTTGCCATAGAAGAATATGTTTCCCATATACTTTCAGGTAAACCACCTCTGGCTTTTTTCACTTCCAGACGGTTGTTCTCTCTGTATTTATCAAAATATCTGATATCAAATTCTCTCAATTTATTTACTTCCTTCCTCTATCACCTGGCAGATCACATCGTACGCATTCCCATCATCCATGCCGATCTGTACATCCGGTCTTGTCCCGATGATGGCATTTAATGCGCCGTCAGGTGACTCCACTGCAAGGCCGCTGAATCTTATTAACAGTCCGGTTGCAGGAAGCGCCGCCAGAACAGGGGAGGTGCCTTTGCCGTCTCCAAGGGTTGTGCTCCCTACCACCGTAGCCCATCCTGTTTCCCTGCAGAATGCGCTGAAGCTGTCGGCTGCAGAATACACCCTCCCATCGACGATTACCCACCGGCGGGCTGATCTGATCTCATCCCCCAGCGCTGCATCAAAAGACAACTGCCAGGGAAGCGTAAAATAATGCGTCAGGCCAAACTCTGTCACCGCATCCGGTACTTCATGCCCGGAGATATTCTCAACCGGTTCCGGCTTAAGATCATGAAAATAATAATCCCTCATCAATGCCGTATCCCGCAGATAGCACCATGTATCCCACTCATAATTCCCACCAAAAGGCGCCACAATATTTTGCTGCCAATAACGGTCATTCCCGCCGCCGTTGCCGGATAAGTCAAAAATAATATGTTCGATCTCCACATTGCCGAGTGAAACAAGATATGTATCAATAAAATGCGCATCCCGTTCACAGATCCTGTCATCGAAAGAAATCACCCGAAACAGCACTGCCTTCCGATCCGCATCATAGGAAGTGTCCACCGGTGGGAAATCTTCCCCGTTCTGCGTCTTCCCATTTTTCTTCCCATGGTTCATGCTCATTACACCGTTTACTGCATTTTCCTCCAGATATGCATACAATACCGGCGTCTTTGGGTTCTGTAGCGCCCTTTTCCAACCGCTGTCCGGCGCTTCTTCTCCGTTATAATATTTCTGATAAACCGCATAAACCGCCGGTTCGACCACATTCAGATGAGCGAAATTCTGCATTCTCCTGAACATAGACTCCAACAGATAATAGAATCCGTCGATATCGGAAATCCTGCTCTCCAACTGCTTTCTTGTATCTGCCTTCAAAGCTGCTATATCCACACCCTGCTTTTCCAGATACGGAAAATAGAAATAATTTTCTTCAAGAATCTCCCACAACATGTCATAATCTGCCAGGAAATCCTCCTTACAATAAGAAAAGGTATCATCTGCCATGCCGGTGATCTCAGAATGAATACCCAGACCTGTAATACTCACACATACTGATACGACGATCATCACGGATAGAATCCTGTACCACATCATTCTCATCAAAAATCTCAACCCCTCTACATGTATCTATTACCATTTTACACGAATCTTTTTCCGCTGTCATTACTGAGTAGAATTAATCCCGCAGCTGCTCCAAAATATCTTGCTCCAATACATACAGTGCACGTTCATTTTCTTCCTGACAATAGGCAATGATCTTTTCCTCGCCCTGCTCGGCCACCGCCGTGGTATCCGCGCCCAGCAGCACGAAGCATACGTAGTTGTCTATCGTCTCCATGCGGGACGCCATGGCCTTGCCCAGATTCTGAGGATGGTCACGGTTTGCATCTATAATGGACGTGCGGTAATTCTCCAGCGCCTGTTCCACCGCCCCCACATATGCCTCCTTGGCCTGAACGATGATCATCGTATCGATATGAGCATCCAGAACCTGTTTTTCCGCCAGAAAATCCACATACATCTCTTCCGTGATACCCGTCTTCTGCGCCAGTTCCTCCTTGGTCAGATCCACCTCCGGCCAGTAATTATCCCCCAGAAGCTCTTTCACATTATCTTTCAATTCTGTAAGCGGTATAAATCTCTCCCTGTCTAACATTGGAAAATTTCCCGCCTGCAGGTCATCTCCAACCTGCTTCATCTCAAAGGCCTGTCCGTTATTGACCAGATCATCTTCCGAAAGCTGATCCTGGCACCCTGTCAGTAAGAATACGCCTCCGATCACCAAAGCTGCAATCCATTTCTTCATAAACAACCTCCCTGGCTTCTGTCTGTCCCAGCTTACTTTGCAATGGAACATAATTTTCTTAATTGTTTCTTTATTGTTTCCACACGGTCTATTTGATATACTATACCCGGTACTAGTTTTTGCCTTAATTTGTAAAATATGTATATTACCATAAAATTTTCCTTAAACTCTAATGAAAGAGTTTAACCATCTTATCATTTGGAAAGGATCTTTCATTACAAATGCTTTTTAACTCCTATATCTTTATTTTCATCTTCCTGCCTGCAGTCCTTATTGGCTGGTATGGATTAAACTATCTTAAGCGCTACAAACTGGCCAACCTGTTTTTAGCAGCCATGTCTTTATGGTTTTATGGCTATTTTAACGTCTGGTATCTGGCTGTCATCCTGGTCAGCATCGGTTTCAATTATCTGTTAAGTTACCTGCTGACCAAGATCCCCGAAAGCTCTGTCCATGAAAAGCTTTTAAACCGCATCGGACTTCTTTCAGGCATTCTTCTCAATCTGGGAATCCTGTTTTATTTTAAATATTATGACTTTTTTATTGAAAATATAAATTACGTGTTCCATGCGGATTTCACATTGAAACATATCCTGCTGCCTCTGGGGATCAGCTTTTTTACGTTTCAGCAGTTATCCTTTATCATCGACAGATGCCTTGGAAAGTGCGAGCATTATTCTATGCTCAATTACATTACGTTTGTTACCTTTTTTCCTCAGCTGATCGCCGGACCGATCGTGTTATATAAGGAAATGATCCCACAATTTGAGGATCTGTCCCGACGCCGCTATGACGCCTCTTCTTTTGCCCGCGGTATTTACCTTTTTGTTCTGGGCCTGGCCAAGAAGGTGCTGTTGGCAGATACTTTCGCCCTGGTGGCCAATTATGGTTTTGCACAGACTTTTTCTCTGGACAGCATTTCCACGATCGCAGTCATTCTGGCCTATACTTTTGAACTATATTTTGATTTTAGCGGTTATTCCGATATGGCAATCGGCCTTGGTAAAATGTTCAACATCGAACTGCCCATGAACTTCAACGCGCCATATCGTTCCTGCAACATCAAAGAATTTTGGCAGAGATGGCACATCACGCTGTCACGTTTCTTCATTACCTATGTGTATATTCCTCTTGGCGGCAGCAAAAAAGGGCGGGCGCGTATGCTTTTTAATACCTTTATCGTCTTTCTCTTAAGCGGACTGTGGCACGGAGCCGCCTGGACCTACGTAGCATGGGGCGCAATGCAGGGTCTGCTGGTCGTGTGGGACAACCTTGGCATCATCGGTATCAGCGGCAGGGAAGAAAAGAGACCTGCACGCTTTCATATTCCGCCATGGTTGGGATGGATCTTTACTTTTACTTTATTTAATCTGTCCTTATTCTTCTTCAGAAGTCAGAGTATGTCCGGCGCCATACAGCTGTTTCGAAATCTCTTCTCCGGCAGCTTTACAGGCAAGATCTATGAAATCGCAGCGCAGCTTGATATTTCTGAACTCTATGTGATAAGGCAGATGATGGATATGGCCGCTCCGGAACTGGTGAACTATCTATACCTGATATTTCTGCTCATTCTGTTCCTCCTTTCCTTCTGGCTTGTTTTCCATCCGACTGCCTACGAACGGACTATGAACGGAGAACTGACTTCCGGAAAATGCTGGCTATCCTGTATCCTGCTTGTCTGGTGTATCATCTCGCTGTCTCAGGTCAGCACATTTTTGTATTTTAACTTTTAGAACTAAGAGGTAGAAATGGAAACTGACAGAAAGTTTATTAAGTTATTTTTTATAAGAATCTTGATCCTCCTGGCAGCAATTATTGCCGTTGTAGTGGTATTTGACCCTTTTTATCACTACCATAAACCACTGCCCGGCCTGAAAGCCGTGCTGACAGATAAAGAATACCAGTGCGTCGGCACGCTGCGCAATTTTGATTACGATGCGCTGATCGTCGGCTCTTCGGTCTGCGAAAACTATAACAATCGCTGGTTCGACGAGGGGTTTGGCTGTACGACTATCAAGGCAATCCGCTCCTATGGTGCCACCGCAGATCTCTGTTATCTGCTGGACAGCGCTTTCGAGAAACATGATTTAAAATACGTATTTTACAATATCGATCCGTCCTCTCTCTCGGCAAGCACGGAACCAACCTATGAATCTACCGGCTGTCCGATGTATTTATATGACAAAAATCCGCTCAACGACTATCCGTATCTGCTGAACAAGGATGTGCTGATGAACAGGCTTCCCCATATGTTGGCTTTTTCCCTGATCAGCGATTATGACGAGGGGGATTCTTATAACTGGGCGCAGTGGAAACATTTTGACAGAGAAATGGCCATGGGCCTTTACACCCGGCTGCCCGCAGTAAAAGAAATGCAGCCGCAGACTACAAACGCCGGGCAGCTGGCCGGAAATATCGCACTGCTCACGGCGCAGCTGGAAGCGCATCCGGAGACTACCTTTAAGTTTTTCTTCTCTCCTTATTCCATGCTCTGGTGGGACAATGCCTACAGGAGCGGCGAACGGGATGCCGTGATCTATAATGAAAAGCAGACCATAGCAGCGCTCCTGGAATATGATAACGCGGAAGTCTACTTCTATCAGGACGACCGGGATATCATTACAAACCTTGATCATTATATGGATATGATCCATTTCTCCAAAGAGATCAATTATGATATCTACGACAAGCTGTCTAGGGAAGAGGCCAGACTGACTAAAGATAATTATGAACAAAGGCTGGACGGCATGTACGCACTCTCTCAGGAGATCGTGGACGATCTGATCAAAGAATATTATCACTGAAACGGAAAATGCTTACCAGAGAATCCATCAACCACAAACTATCACCAAAGAAAGGAAGACAATCATGAAATTTATATCCTGGAATGTAAACGGCTTAAGAGCCTGTGTGGGCAAAGGCTTCACGGAATTTGTGCTAGCACAGGACGCCGATCTCTTCTGCGTGCAGGAGACAAAGCTGCAGGAAGGACAGATCACACTGGATCTGCCCGGCTATCATCAATACTGGAATTACGCGCAGAAAAAGGGATACTCCGGCACAGCCGTCTTCTCAAAGGCAGAGCCGCTTTCCGTATCCTACGGCATCGGCATGGAAGAGCACGACCATGAGGGGCGGGTGATCACACTGGAATTTCCCGACTATTATTTTATCACGGTCTATACACCCAATTCGCAGAACGAACTGGCAAGACTGGATTACCGGATGCAGTGGGAAGATGATTTTCTCGCCTATTTGAAACGACTGGAAGAGAAGAAACCTGTCGTCTTCTGCGGCGACCTGAATGTGGCCCATAAGGAGATCGACCTGAAAAACCCGAAGACCAACCGCAGAAATGCCGGTTTCACGGACGAAGAGCGGGCAAAATTCACGGCGCTGACAGAGGCCGGATTTATCGATACCTTCCGGTACTTCTATCCCGATCTGGAGGGCGCTTACTCCTGGTGGTCCTACCGTTTCAGCGCCAGAGCCAAGAATGCAGGCTGGCGGATCGACTATTTCCTTGTCTCACAGTGCCTGAGAGAGAAGCTGCAGGATGCCGTTATCTATAAGGATATTATGGGGTCGGATCACTGTCCTGTCGGTCTGCTGATCTCCCTGTAGAATTAAGAGGTGCCTGCTAAGTGAAAACGAACAGAAAATATACTGCCTGCCTGTACGCGGGCGTTCTCTTTGCCGCCGTTATCTGTGTGACCATCCTTTCCCTCCTTCTGGAAAAAAGCAGGATGGAAGAAGCCAGAAGCGGTGAAGAAACCATGACGGCGGCGGCTTCCTACGCAGCGGATGCCGGCACGTGGAAGGAAAAAACGGCAGCAAAAACCGAGATTACAATAATGGCAACGCCGGAAACGGACAGCAATATCATCACGGTAGCCGACCAGAAGATATCCCTCTGGCCGAAGGGTGAACAATACTATGCTTTCCTGCCGTCCGCCTGCAAAGAAGCCGGACTGGAGCCTGACGGCCTTAAGGATTTCGACCCGGATTCCGTTGTCTGTATGTATTCGGAACACATTCCGGCGGTTTTTATCGGGACACAGTCCGGCACATCCGATCTGATCAACAGTGATAAGAATACAAAGGAAGCCGGAACCATCACGGTACTGGAGCCGGACGGCACGATCAGTCTGGAGCATTCCCTGGAATATATCAAAGGCCGCGGCAATACGTCCTACACGGAATTTGATAAGAAGCCCTATCAGATCAAGCTCACGGAATCTGTACCCTTTCTCGGCATGGATCCCGGCAAGAAGTGGGTCTTTATCTCCAATTCCGCAGACTCCAGTCTGATCCGCAATGCCTTATCCAGAAACCTTGGCAGATATCTGGGTCTGGCGCAGTCAGAAGAAGGCACCTTCGTCGATCTGTATCTGAACGGCGAATATATGGGAAATTACTATGTGGTGGAAAAGATCGAGATCCAGGATAACCGCCTGCAGATATCGGACCTACAGAAAGCTACCGAGCATGAAAATGATACAGAGGATCTGCATATTTACGAGACAGCCTGGACAGATACTACCAAGGCGAAACAGATTCCGAAAGATCCGCAAGACATTACCGGCGGTTATCTGATCGAGCGGGATTTCGATAACAGATTTCTAAAAGAAGTGGAAGTAAACGAGAGTTATTTCATCACGGATGCCAAAGAATGTTTTATCGTCCGCGAGCCGGAATATACTTCCGAAGCACAGATCGCCTATATCAATGACTATATCCAGAGTGTGGAGAATGCCATCCTTTCCGCGCAGGGTATCGACGGCGCCACCGGAAGATCCTATCAGGAGCTGATCGACGTGGACTCTTTCGTGCGCAAATATCTGTTGGAGGAAGTAACCGCCAACTATGACGGCGGCGTGGCAAGCTCTTATTTCTATAAGGATTCCGACACCGTAGACGGCAGGCTGTACGCCGGTCCTGTCTGGGATTATGACGTCTCCTGGGGAAACTCGCCCGATTACCTGGGTCAGATTTCCACTTCTCCCAAACGTCTCTCAAGACTGGCATCCCACAGTGATTCCTCGGTGTGGTTCCAGAACCTGTACAATAAACCGGAAGTCTATGAAGAAATCGTTTCCTGTTATGCGGAAGAGATCAGTCCCTATCTGATGCTTCTGGCCGACGAGATACTGCCGATGCTCGATGAGATCACTGCCTCCTCTGCCGCCATGGATCATGTGCGCTGGGAAGAACAGTACATTAAGAACGGATACAATGGAAACCGGAAGGAGCAGATTGCTTTTATCGCGGACTATATCAAAGGACGAAAGGATTTCCTCGACCGGGCATGGATAGAACAGATTCCCGTTCACACGGTCACGCTGTTGATCGAAGGCGCTGTCTACGACACCCTGTATGTCCTGGACAACGACACCCTGCCGGAATTTCCGCAGGTGCCTGCCGAACACGCGTTAGTTACCGCATGGATCGTTGCAGAGACCGGTGAAGTTCCCGATCCCAATGCGCCGGTGACAGCGGATATGGTCTTTCAGGCGGTTTTGCAGTAAAAAATTAGATAAATAAGATAAGATGGAAAAGGCATCCCTGAAAATATAATAGCAGGAATGCCTTTTTGTGACTCTTTGTTATTGTTAGTTAATAATTTTTTATTGATAATCGATAAATTTTTATTGACATTCATTTTCTATAGTGCTATTGTATCCTTACAGAAGACCAAATGTACCATTTATGGAAAGAAAGGACCATTCATATGAAGGACAAACTGACCCTCTTTACCAAATACCTGTTGGATTTTATGTTTTATTCGGGCGTAATCGTCATCATAACGCTGCCGCTCAGCGTCAAATTTTACGGCAGATACAGCACCTATTTTGCACAGAACTATTATTCTCTGTGCGTCGTCCTCTTCCTGTCCGGCGTATTTGCCATTCTGATCGTACAACAGCTGCGCAGGATGTTTCGCACCGTCATCGACGACAACTGTTTTATCCGCGAGAATGTCAGGAGTCTTGAGAAGATGAGTATTTACAGCTTTTTCATCGCAGTCATCACCGCATGCCGTCTTTTTATCTTTATCACACCCTCGATCTTTATCATCATCCTTGTCTTCGTGATCGCGGGACTTTTCAGCAAAGTGCTGGCGGGCGTTTTTGACAAAGCGGTGACCTACAAACTGGAAAACGATCTGACAATCTGAAAATCTGACAATTTAAAATATAGAAGGAGGCCCACATGGCGATCGTCATTAATCTGGATGTAATGATGGCAAAGCGCAAGAAAGGACTGACCGAGCTGGCAGGCGAAATTGATCTCACCCTTGCGAATCTGTCCATCTTAAAAAATAACAAGGCAAAGGCAATCCGTCTCTCCACCCTGAATGAGATCTGCAAAGCGCTAGACTGCCAACCCGGCGATCTTCTGCAGTACGTGGAAGACGAGGATTCCCCGTAAGATACCAGGGAACAACAGAAAATTCAAATTTAGAAATAATGGAAAGGAGTCCCCTATGGAACAAATGAAACAACAACCTGTGGAAACCAAAGCACAGCCCCAGAACAGCCCTTACCCGGCGCAGAAGCCGGCTTTCACGCCCAAACCCGATACTGTCTATGCGAAGCGTATGAAGGAACATTTTTCCTTCTTCGGCATCGGCAGCCTGCTTTATGCGATCTTTTACACCTTCTGTCTGTATAAGAACGCATCCGGTATCACCTACCCTTTTTTCGTCGCAGGAACCCTCTTTTATTTCTTCTTCTCTATGCAAAAGTTAGGGGTTCCTTACAAAAAAAGCAGTATCTTCTATCTGGTCAGTATTCAGCTTCTGGGGATCTCGAACTGCCTCACTGACTCCCCGCAGCTTCTTTTCTTCAATAAATGCGGTATCTTCCTGCTTGCCCTGGTCCTGATGCTGCATACGATGTACGCGGATCACAGTTGGGACCTGCCGAAATATTTTACAGCCTGCTTCCAGACCATCGGCACGGCGATCAGCTGCCTGTTCCGCCCTTTCAGTGATCTGGCAGCCTATGCCGACACACAGAAGAAGAACAAGACCGGCAAAAAGAGCTACTTTATTCCCGTTGCCATCGGTATTGCCATCACCGTTCCGCTGCTCTTGATCGTCACCGCGCTTTTGGCCAGCGCCGATGCGGTATTTGCCGAAATTTTCCATAGAATACTGGAAGCCATCAATTTTGAGACAATATTCGGCACCCTGTTTATGACTGTCTTTGTATTTTTCTGTTCCTATGCAGCCTATGCGGCCCTTGCCATGAAGAATATCAAAGAAGAACGGGCAGACCACAGGCACCAGGAACCGATCATTGCGATCATCATCACGACGGCGCTCTGTTTCGTCTACCTGATCTTCAGTGTGATCCAGATCCTGTACCTTTTTATCGGAAACATGCGGCTTCCCGAAGGATATACCTATTCCGGTTACGCCAGGGAGGGATTCTTCCAACTGCTGACAGTGTGCATTTTAAACCTGATCATCGTGCTTATTTTCCTCTACCTTTTCCGGGAAAATATTGTGTTGAAGATCCTGCTCACAGTCCTCTCCGGATGCACTTTTATCATGATCCTCTCCAGCGCCCTGCGGATGTTAATGTATATCAACCGCTATAATCTTACACTGCTTCGGATTCTCGTACTCTGGGCAATGGCGGTCATATTCCTGCTAATGATGGGCGTCACCGCATTTATCTATAAGAACAGCTTTCCGCTTTTTCCTTATGGCATGGCAGTGGTGACGGTATTCTATATCGCTCTCTCCTTCGCCCATCCCGACTACTGGATCGCCCGTTACAATCTGGATCAGGAGCATCTGGCTTATCTGGACGGTTATGATCTCCATGATAACCAGAGATATCTTTCCACACTGTCGGCGGATGCGGCTCCGATCCTGCTCAACGATAAGTACAACTTCTATATTAAAGAGGCATGTGATTCTATCCGTGAAGAGGGATTTCCGGAAAGCTACGAAGAAATGAAGAGCCGTCTGAATCCGGAAGAAGGCGCTGTGGAAGAATTAAACTGGATGCGGCTGTACTATCTGAAGATTGAAGAGCTATCAGAAGAAATGCATATACGAAACTTTAATTTCTCGATCCATGCGGCGGAGAAATATCTGTGGTAATTGTTGTTGCCGCCCTGTAATCATGTTAAAATAGAATGCAGACAGTAAATGCATTCTATTTTAAATTGAGGGGTCATTTTATGAGGGGTAAAAAATCACTGCAGGATATCTCTTATGTCCTGTTTCTCTTAACAGCGATCATTCTGTTATTTTTCTGGTATACATCGCAGAACAGCAGACGGATGGAGGAGCGCAACAAAAGCTATGCCGCCGACTCCGCCCGTTCCACGGCTGTCAAGATCGATGAAGAGCTCAATAACGCTCTGGATCTGATCACCACTTACGCCTATATCATAGAGGAGGGGCTGACAGAACCTGTGATCACCCTTCAGATGCTGGAAAAGCTTGTCGAGCATTCTCTGTTTGACGTACTTCTCTTCACCAATTCCGACGGCATCGACCATATCAGCGACGGCCGCACCTCCGATGTGTCCGACCGCGCCTTCTATCTGAACGGCATGAGCGGTATCACAGATACGGACGTGATATTCGATCCCCATTTCTTCGACGAGACAATGGCCTGCTTCTACACGCCGATCCACTACGACGGAGAAGTCATCGGCGTGCTGCGGGGCGCTTATCTGGCCGAAGAATATCTGCATGATATGCTAGACGCGACTTACTTCGGAGAACAGACGGGCCTGTTTCTCTGTACACCGGACGGCAGAGTGATCGCAAGTTCCGATGACAACGAGAGAACTTACGAAGGCAATCTGGTAGATATTCTGCTTAAGACCAATGTAATCGACGAACAGACTGCTGCCGGCGCCGGCGATATTTTTGCCAATGGCGGCGAGGGTGCTTTTCTCTGCGATTCTGACAGTCTGACCGATAATCTCTGCGTCACCTGGCTGCCCAATCACGATTTTGTCCTTGTACAGACCTTTCCCAAAAACGTTACCCAGCAAATGATCCGGGATGAAAATTTCGTCGGCATCCGCCTGGAGATCATGCTGTTATTTCTCTTTGCCATCTACGTAGTCCTGCTGCTTTTCCGCGCCGGACGGGAGAAAAGGCTGTTGGAACAGGAGAACTACGAATTAGGATACAGGATCAACGATGTCAATTCGCTTCTGAACCGGAAGGAGAGGCAGTACCGGATCGCCATTACTTCCAACGCCTTCTGTACCTTTGAATTTAATCTGACCAGAGACGTGATCGAGAACGATATTGTCCGCACGGTCGATGGACAACAGATCTCTTTACTTACGAAAGTCGGTCTGCAGGCGCCCTGCAGCGCGTCCGAATGCTTTGAGAAATGGAAAGCTTTCGTATTGGAGGAATCCATGGATGAATACAGTTCCATGGTCAATACGGCATATCTGCAGAAGCGCTTCGAACAGGGAGACGCCCAGATCGATGTGGATTACTGGGGACAGGCTTCCAGCGACCGGCAGATGTGCGTCCGCCAGTCTTTTATCATGACAAAGGACGACGAGACCAGCGATATTATGGTAATGGTGGTCTCCAAGGAAATCACCGAACAGGTACAGGAACAGAAGGAACAGACGCAGGCTCTGCAGGATGCCCTGATGCAGGCGCAGCACGCCAACAACGCTAAGACCACCTTCCTTTCCAATATGTCCCACGATATCCGCACGCCGATGAATGCGATCATCGGATTTACGACCATTGCCATCAGCCATATCGACAATAAGGAGCAGGTAAAAGACTGTCTGCAGAAGGTTCTTTCTTCCAGTAATCACCTGTTGAGCCTGATCAACGATATTCTTGATATGAGCCGCATCGAGAGCGGCAAAGTACAAATCAAGGAACAGGAATGCAATATTTCCGAGCTGATGCACAATCTGGTCAATATCATCCAGCCACAGGTAAAGGCAAAGCAGCTGGAACTGTATATCGATACCTTCGAAGTAGTCAATGAGGATGTGATCGCGGACTCCCTGAAGATGAATCAGGTGTTCATTAATCTCCTGAGCAATTCGGTAAAATATACGCCGGCAGGCGGTGTCATCACTTTTCATATCACGCAGAAGACTACTTTCCGCCACGGTTACGGCGATTATGTCTTCACGATCAAGGATACCGGTATCGGTATGTCCGAGGAATTTGTGAAGCATATCTTCGAGCCTTTTGAGCGGGAAAATACCGTCACCAGATCCGGCATTCAGGGAACCGGACTCGGTATGGCGATCACGAAGAATATCGTGGAAATGATGAACGGAAAGATCTCCGTCGAGAGCGAACTCGGAAAAGGAAGCGCCTTCACCGTAGAATTTACATTGAAATTACAGGATGTGGAGAAGAATGCGGAACAGCTTAAGGAATTAAAAGGATTGCGCGCCATGGTGGTGGACGACGACTTCAATGTCTGTGACAGTGTCAGCAAGATGTTAAAACAGCTGGGTATGCGCGCCGAATGGACGACCTCCGGCAGAGAAGCCGCCTATCGCGCCAAAGCTGCCTGTGAGGAAGAGGATCCCTATCAGACTTATATCATCGACTGGCAGATGCCGGAGATGAGCGGCGTGGAAACGGCCAGGAAGATCCGCAGTCTGGTGGGAGACAATATCTCCATTATCATCCTTACCGCTTACGACTGGTCCGATATCGAGGAGGAGGCCAAGGACGCGGGCGTTACCGCTTTCTGTGCAAAACCGCTCTTTATGTCCGATCTGAAGTCGGCGCTCTTAACTGCCAATAATCTGACAGGCAAGGAAGAGGAAGCCGCAGCCTGGACGCTCGCCGACTTCGGCGGCAAGCGCGTCCTGCTTGTGGAGGATATCGAACTGAACCGTGAGATTGCGGAGATGATCCTGACAGAAGCCGGTTTCGTGGTCGAATCCGCACCGGACGGGACCGACGCCGTAGCGATGATGGAGAAAGCTGAGGAGAATTACTATGACGTGATCCTGATGGATATCCAGATGCCTGTCATGAACGGTTATGAGGCAACCCGCACCATCCGCAACATGCCCAGAGACGACGTCAAGACTCTGCCGATCATTGCCATGACGGCCAATGCTCTGGAAGAAGATAAGGAAGCAGCCCTCAAAAACGGCATGAATGCCCATATCGCCAAGCCCCTTGATATGGATATCTTTATATCGGTACTGAAACAGTTTGTACACTGATTCGCGCGCAGAGATATCCACCAGGATTATAAAGACTAATTTTTAAGAGGTAAATGTCCAATGCATATTTTGCTGATCGCCATCAATGCCAAATATATCCACTCCAACCCGGCCGTCTTCTCTCTGAAATCCTGTACCGGCGCATACGAATCTCATGTGGATATCCTGGAATTTACGATCAATCAGCAGCCCTCCTATATCCTACAGGAAATCTATAAAAGGCAGCCCGATGTGGCCGCCTTCTCCTGTTATATCTGGAATCGCAATATACTGGACGCCATTCTGCCCGACCTGCATAAGATCCTGCCGGATACCGATCTGTGGGCAGGCGGTCCGGAAGTATCCTACAACGCAGAGGAAATCATCGAAAGATGGCAGCTGCGCGGCGTTATGACAGGCCCCGGGGAAGGATCCTTCGCCCATCTGGTATCCTGTTACGTAAACGGCAATGCCGACAGCCTGCCTGCAATTCTGGACGGTAGGAATACAAACCGGCTTTTGCTTGACGAAATCCCGTTCTGGTATGCGAAACAAGTGGAAAAAAACCGTATTATCTACTATGAAAGCAGCAGAGGCTGTCCTTTCTCCTGCAGTTACTGTCTCTCCTCCATAGAGAAAACCATGGATTTCCGCTCTGTAGAACGTGTCTGCCGGGAGCTTACCTTCTTCCTGGATCAGAAAGTACCGCAGGTCAAGTTTGTGGACCGCACTTTTAACTGTAAAAAGGACCATGCATTGCCGATCTTACAATATATTCTCGAACATGACAACGGCATTACAAATTTTCACTTTGAGATTGCCGCTGATCTGCTGGATGAGGACTATTTTACGGTATTGAAACAAATGCGTCCCGGCGCCGTACAACTAGAGATCGGCGTACAGTCCACCTGCCACGAAACCATTGCTGCCATCGACCGCCAAATGGATTTTGCTAAGGTTGCCGATGTCGTCAGACAGATCAGTTCCTGGAATAACATTCACCTTCACCTGGATCTGATCGCGGGACTTCCCTTCGAAGACCTTAAGACATTCCGGACTTCTTTCAATGACGTCTATGCCCTGCGGCCGGAACAGCTGCAACTGGGTTTTCTGAAGGTGCTCAAAGGTTCTGCCATGGAACGGCGCGCCAGGCAGTATGATCTTGTATCTGCCAGCCTGCCTCCTTACGAAGTGTTATCCACTAAGTGGCTGTCCTATAAAGACATCTGCCATTTAAAGCAGATTGAAGAAGTCCTGGAGATTTATTATAACAGCGGACAGTTTACGCATACGCTTGATTTTCTGTGCGGTTATTTCGACACGCCTTTTTCCATGTATGAAAGCCTTGCCGGCTGGTATGAGAAATATAATCTGTTCGGTATTCAGTCTTCACGGGTGCGTAAATACGAAATTCTGCTTGATTTTGGAACACACAGTATCACTTCACAGGCAGTTTCTCTTCTTACAGAGTATATCACCTATGACCTATACTTACGGGAACATATGAAGAACAGGCCCACATTTGCCCTTTCAATAGATCAGTGGAAGGTTACCATACACAATATCCTGCATCGGGAAGCAGAGACGCATGAACTGTTCCCGGAACTGGCAGACTGCAATTACCGGGAATTGACAAAGATTCTCCATGTAGAAGTATTTGATCATATTTTTGAGGCGCCGCGCGTCGTTCTTTTCTTTTACGGAAGGCGTGATCCGCTGACGAATAACTGTGTTGAAATTCAGGTATCCGATTTATTATGATCCTCCTTTACAGGTTTTTTATTTTTTAATTCTTCTCCGTTGTCTTTCAACATATTTTCTACAAGCTTCATGATCAGCTCTTCTTTATTATCCTGTAGTTTATCTACTTCATTGATCAGAAAATGATATTGTTCTTTCCTGATCATGAGTTTATGCAGTACGTTTATTTGATCAATGCTTTTGTTGTACACCACCAAAAAACCTACCGCTGTGATCTCTGATATAATACCGGCTAAAACTAACAAGAAATTTATAACTTCTCCACCTTCGATCGAAATCAAAATAACACTGATCAGGATTAAAATGAATCCTACAATGCACGCAGCGATTGAAATTACAAAAAAGCAATTAGATTGTTTTCTGTTCACTTCGATAGTATCTGCGCCATCTATCATAATACTACTAAAAAATCCATCTTTCGCAAGAACAATAATCTTAACAAATGCAAAAATGATAGACAAAATGCAGATAACAGTAAATATCTCATTTCCAAGATTGATAAATGCTTCATTACCGGTATCAATAAAAAACTTTTTGTCGGTATTGATGCATTCACATCCTATCAGATAAAAAATAATTTTTAAAACAAATCCAAAACAGATAAAAATAACACAGTTTTTTAGTATTTTAATATATTCTTTGTTCTTATCCAATGAATTTATTCTTCGGATCCCATTAGTTACCATAGTACACCTTCTCCTTTGTAATCAATGAATCTCCACTCCATTCAGATCAAAATATCTTACTGTGTCGATTCCCCACTTGTTATATTCATATCTCAGTTCTGCACATCCATTCTTATCAGTAACCGGATTTTTTTCCGTATCATAGTATCTCTCTACTTTAATCCGTCCCCAGTCATCATATTTTCGTTCAATCCATGCATAACCAAGATCCTCACGGATCATTATGTTGCCATCTGTACCTCTATAAATAATATCCGTTTTATTACCTAATTCATCATACCTGTATTCAAATGTAGAACAACAAAACCTCGTGTTTATGACCGGTTTATCTTCAGTATCAAAATAAGAAGATAAAATGCACTGTCCAAATACATCAAATTTTTCTTTTTGGACTGCATAATTTTCATCGCTGCGCAATACTAAATTCTTCTTTTCATCATAATACCTTGTCTCTACACAGCATCCATTTTCATAGATTAGATCATAAGATGCATATCCTCCTTTCTTATACAAAGCAGGTTTATGCTCCATACTATAATATCTCTCTTCTATCTTATTACCCTGATCATCATATTCGATACATACTTGTGCGTACCCCAAATCCTTACGAGTCATCAAAGTATTATCTGCATCTAAATACTGAATGTCTATCCTGTTTCCCTTTTCGTCATATTCATATACATATCCGGCACATGTCATCTCGTTTTTTTCCTGAAGAATTATGAGTTCATTTTCAGCATTGCGATAAAATACCTTTATCAAATTTCCGTATTGATCAAACTCTCTTTCTATGACCGCATAACCTTCATCTTCCCGAAGCGTTAATTTTTTCTCTTCACCTCCCCATTGTTCATAAAAACTGCTCTTTACCCAATTTCCAAATTGATAAACATCTTCATAGCCAATGTAACCGCGCCCTTTTCTTTTAGCGAAATTACCATCACTATCCAAGAAGTAACCACTTCTTGTTTCCAGATTCTGTGAACTGTCATACTTAACCTCTATAATTTCCTGTGAATAATTAAGATTAAGACCGTTCATTGGTTTGTAATCTAAGCCAATATAGGTAATACTTTCACGATTCCCATATGCATCATATAGATATTCAAAACCAGCACAAAGATATTCCGGACTGAAAATAAGTGTTTTTCCATCCAATCCATAAAAATATTCTTTTTCACGTTGTCCATATTTATCATAAAAAATTTCGGTAACAGCATAACCTCTATCCTTACGAATCTTTAATTCTCTGTTTTTACCATAATTTTCTCCTAATCTCCAATTACCCCTATTATCATACTTATCTATAAAGCAGGCAATCCCACTGTCTTTATGTAATGTAAGTCTTTCTTCGGTATCATAGTAATATCCCTTTATCACATTTCCTCTGGCATCATATTCTTTTCTCACATGAGCATATCCAAGATCACTGCGAATCATCAGATTTCCATGAGCGTCTTTATATCTGATATCTGTTTCATTTCCCATTCGGTCATGTTCATATTCAATCACTGCACATTTATATTTCGTATTTAGGACAGGTCTTTTGTCAATGCCATAATAAGAGTCGGAAATCTTTTGTCCCAATAGATCATACTGTATTTTTCTAACTGTATATCCCTCATCTTTCCGCAAAACCGGATCACCACTCGTATCATAATAACGAGATTCTATGCATTTTCCATTTCGAAATACATTTTCACAGACGGCATATCCATATTCATTACATACAGTTAAGTTATTATTTGAATCATAATAAGATTCTATTATCATATTTCCATAACTGTCATACTCTCTATGTATCCTTGCATACCCGAGATCCCTGCGCATCATAACTTTTCCGTCTGTACCTATATAGATAATATCAGTTCTGTTCCCAACCTCATCATATTGATATCGAAATCCGGCACATCCATATTTTGTACAGATAATAAGCGCATCTTGATTATTTTCATGATCGATCTCCAATTCTGGATCATATTTGGTTCCATAATAGGCAACCCAGATACATCTTCCAAAATCATCAAATTTGTATTCAGCTGCCGCATAACCCGTATCCTTTCTCAATACCAGCTTACCTTCTGTGTTTTTATAAAGATTCCGATCGCAATATCCATTCTTATTATATCGATCTTCAAAGGAAGCATAACCTCCCTCTTTGCATAAAACAGGTTCTACTTTTCCTTCCACTTCCATTCCAAAGTAAGATTCACCTGTTAAATTCCCAAAATTATCATACTTCTTACATACTTTCGCATATCCCAGATCACTGCGAATCATATTACGATAGATCAGATCACCATCTTTATAATCAAAATCAAGATACCATACTATTTCCTGATTATTTTTCTCATCGTACTCATACTGAAAACCGGCACAATGATACTTTGTACTGATAACAGGACTTTTACCATCTTCGCCATAATAATATACTTCTGTACATTTATCGATATTATTTTTATCATTGTACTCATACGCAGCAACAGCATAACCTGTATCTTTTCTCAATACCAGATTGCCGTCCTTATTTCTATATTCTGTCCTAATCAGGTTTTTATCTTCATATATACCCGTATAAGAAGCATAACCTCCTTCTTTACTTTCAATCAGATTTTGATCCTGATCAAGAAAAGTCTCTTTTATAATTTTTCCATCTTCATTATACTTTCTCTGTATCCATGCATATCCAAGATCAATACGCAGCATCAGATTATCGTTTTTATCCAAATACCGAATATCAGTCTTATTTCCTTTATCATCATATTGATACTGCACACCGGCACAGTAATACTGCAAACTAATAATACTTTTACGATCCTCACCATAAAAATGACACAGGATTTGACGGTCCAATTCGTCATATTCATATTGAATAGCAGCATATCCCGTATCTTTACGTACAATCAGATTATCATCCGTACCATAAAAAGATCTTCCTGAGATCAAACCCCTGTTGTTATATTCATACTTTTGTACCGCGTAACCAAAGTCACTCCGTAAAACAGGAGCCCCTTTTGTATCAAAATACCGGTCTTCTTTTTTTCTGCCATTTGCAAATAAATATCTGGCGGATGCTATGCCTGTCTCTTTATCCGGTACATCCATCAAAATCTGATCTTTATATCCTTTATAATAAACTCTTACCAGATGACCGGATTCAAATTCCTGATAGATCATCGCATAACCCGTATCATGCCGATTAATTGGATTACCCGAATCATCCCTGTATTCTATACAGGTCCGGTTTCCGTCATCCGAATACTCATAAGCAATCTCTGCCACCATATAATCTTTCCGATATGCAGGAGATTCTTTCCTGTCGTCATCTTCAATAAAATAAGATTCCCGAATTAAAAAGCCGCTTTTATTGTATGTCTGTCTGATCTTAGAATAGCCTTTTTCCGGAAGACATATTAATTTTTGATCTTGATCATAATATTCCAGAAGAATGGTACTATGATTTTGGTTTTCCGCTTCATCATATGGCTTATATGTTACATAGGAATAACCATATTCTTCTTTTGTATTTATAGTCAAACCTCCATCTTTATCTCTATATTCTATTCTCTCCTTTACATCGCCCTGCTCTGAAGCGTAAATCATATTTACCTGTGAATATCCTCCATTAATCACACAAGCTTCGTCTTTCTCATTAAAATATAATTTTCTTTCCACACGCAATCCAGAGTCATATTCTATTCTCTTTTTGAAAAATCCATCTTCATTTAATACCTTATCTTCTCCATTATAATAACTTGTCTCCGCAATTCTTTTATCCGGATCAAAAAAATAGCAGACAGATGTATAAGCCCTGGAAGTTTCATTTTCTTCTTCCAGATCTATTTTAATAATATTTGAAGTTTCTTCCTGCCCCTCACCTTCTAAACTAAATGTATCATCCCTTTCTTGCTTATCTAAAACATCATCATTCTTTACAAAATCATTATCTTCTGTTTTATTATCCTTCTTCTCTTCACTTTCCTCATTTACCGGAGAATATGCCATAACAGGCATCGCATCTTCTTTTTTATTATTCTTACTTTCCTTGTCCACTACTGTAATCGATGTATTTTGCCTTACCGAAGTTACAACAGAATCAAAAGAAACCGTGATCATTTTTTTCCCGTTTTCTTTTATCTCCTCACAATATTCTAATGAAGTACTTTTGAGTTTCTTTTTACGGATCTGATTTCCGCTGACATCCAGAAAAGTTTCCCGAATCAGCCTGCCATGATCATAAACATATTGATACTCACATACTTCGTTCTTATCATACCATTTGTTTTCATTACGGCTTAACTGCATTCTTTGACAGAGGTTACCATCTGCATCATATGCATATTTCTCACAGAAGACCTTATTGAATCCCTCGATCTTTTCCGTTCCATTCTCATCGCTGTAATATCGGATACTTGCCAGCCTGTTATCTTCTCCATATTCGAAAGAAACCATCATAATTCCTAATCGATTACAGACAGGATTGCCATTAATATCCAGATAATACAGTGTGGTAAGTTGTTTATTATGATCATAAATATATCGCTCCCCATTTACACCATAAAGATTATAAACACGGGGATTTATTCTGCGTGTTTCCGGCAGACCATCAGAATTATAGCTAACCTCTAACTGTTGTAACAGAATAGAATTTTCAACTGCGTTTCTGGAAATCTGTTCATCTTTGTTTTCACCAAAGATATCTCCATCTTCGCTAAAAATCTGTTCTCCGTTATTTTCTTTTATCCATTCCTCCTCATTCGATGGTATTCGCAACAATGTAGAATTAAGAAGCTGCGGCATATTGTCCGAAGAATATTGTAAAATACTAAATTCATCACAATCATCCTTTTTCTTTAATTTTAACAACAGTTTTCCGTTACCGCTAAAATAAGATATCTCTATAGGTTCACGAAATTTATTGTCATTTGCCGCCATATATGCATTCTCATCATTAAGCGAAAGAAATTTACTTTTATTTCTTCTATATTTATAGATCATACGGTCAGCAGGCTGAAAAAAAGTCATATTATAAAGACTGGAATACTCTTTTATGATCTCATTTTGATGATAAGAATCCCCATAAGTCAGAATCATACATCTTTGAAACAGATAATCTTCAATCTTCCAATAATTTGAACATGACTTTCTCTCTTCAGAAGTCATTGGTTCTCCTACGCCAACGGGAATACCATAAACTTCGACTATAGAAGCATAATACTCTGTTTTGTGTACTTGCAGGAGGAGAACCCAGATACCTGCTGCCGTTATGCTTATGATCAACAAGATAAACATCCATTGAGAAGATTTTTTATATCTATTAAAATGAATTGTAATTTTATTTTTCAAAGTGCTAAAACAGACAAATATACGATTCCAGGTATTATATCCCACGAGACAGATAAAATCCCATATCGCAATTAAAAGCATGATAACTATTGCGACGACCGCGGTCCAGTAAACTACCTTTTTTCCCTGATATTCTGCAAGGATCGGACTTATCGTACAATAAGTTGTCAATGTAAGCGCACTTACAAATAAACCCATAAGATCGATCCAACGAACGTTATCATGGTGCTGTATCATTTTATCTACAATATAGCCTGTAATTTTTCTAATAATTTTCCTACATCTGTCAAGCATATTTTAATCCTTTAAAAAATGTGATTTCCTTTATATCTATAGTAACAATTATATACGATTTTTTACTATTTTTATAGTATACTTTATTAATTTTATCTATATAAGTTAAAAAAAGAAGTATATTTTTATGCAAAATACACTTCTTTTATACTTATTCCTACTCAATATTCTGAGACAACGATAAAATTTACAAATATCTTTCTGACAATTTCCGTTCGAATCTGTCTTTCCTTGTATCTACAGGCACTGTCGTCGGATAATCCCCATCGAAACAGGCGCTACAATAGCCGCAGTTTCCGATCATGGAACCAAGTTCTGTTACCGGCAGATATCCCAGACTGTCCGCACCGATGATCTGAGCCGTCTCCTCTACGCTGTGATGACAGGCAATCAGATTTTCCTCAGAATCAATATCCGTTCCATAGTAACAGGGGTGCAGAAAAGGCGGCGAAGAGATACGCATATGAATCTCTTTTGCTCCGGCTTCCCGAAGCAGCCTGACAATACGGCCGCTGGTAGTACCACGCACAATGGAATCATCGATCAGAACAATCCTCTTGTCCCTGACACTTTCTTCCACAGCGCTCAATTTAATCTTCACCTGATCCAGTCTCATGTTCTGTCCCGGCGAGATAAAAGTCCTGCCGATATATTTATTCTTGATCAAACCGATCTCATAGGGAATCCCCGATTCCATACTAAAGCCAAGCGCCGCATCTAAGCCGGAATCCGGCACGCCGACTACGAGATCGGCCGATACCGGATGTTCTCTGGCCAGTATCCTTCCGGCTTCCATTCTCGCGCCATGAACCGACACGCCATCGATCACCGAATCCGGCCTCGCAAAATAGATATATTCAAAGATACAAAGCTTCTTCTCTCTCTGTCTGCAATGCTCCCTGTGGGATACAATCCCGTCGGGCCCAAACACAAGAATCTCACCCGGTTCGATATCCCGCACAAAATCAGCTCCGATCGCTCTTAATGCACAACTCTCCGAGGCAGCCACAAACGAACCGTCCGGCATTTTACCATAACAGAGAGGACGGAAACCATAAGGATCCCTTGCGCAGATCAGCTTCTGTGCCGACATCAGTATAAGAGAATAGGCGCCTTCCAATGTGTGCATGGCGGCGCTGACCGCCTTCTCTATAGAAGGCGTCCGCAGCCGTTCTCTCGTCACGATATAAGCGATCGTCTCCGTATCGCTGGTAGTATGGAAGATCGCTCCGGATAATTCCAGCATATTACGTAATTCTGCTGCATTGCTGAGGTTACCGTTATGGGCAAGCGCCATTTTCCCTTTCTGATGATTGACTTCAACAGGCTGGCAGTTGTTACGGCTGTTACCACCTGTCGTCCCGTAGCGGACATGCCCGACAGCCATATTCCCCTGCGGCAGACCGGACAGGATATCCGCACCGAAAACCTCACTGACAAGTCCCAGATCCTTATAAGATGAAAACACACCGTCATCATTGATCACGATCCCGCAGCTTTCCTGTCCCCGGTGCTGCAATGCATACAGACCATAGTAAGCAAGACCTGCCACATCCGTTCTCTGTGGCGAAATGATCCCGAATACCCCGCATTCCTCATGTATACTCATAAAATCTCCATATCGATATCCCGATTACTCAACATCCTGCAATGCCGCCTGGTTCTCTTCCCCGGTTCTGATCTTCACCACACGGTCAACATCATATACGAAGATCTTACCGTCTCCGATACGTCCCGTATAAAGCACTTTCTTCGCCGCTTCGATCACATCATCTACAGGAATGGCGCTAACCACAACTTCCACTTTCACCTTCGGCAGCAGAGTCGCATCCACTTCGACACCACGATACTTCTCACCGGAACCTTTTTCGATACCACATCCCATAACCTGTGTCACCGTCATACCGGTCACGCCAAGATCGTTCATAGCCTTTCTCAGTTTATCGTAACGACTCAGTTTGGCAATAATAACAACCTTATAAATATCGGAAGCTGAGACATGAGGCTGTTTCACAACAGGAACCGCCGCATTCTTCATGGCATCGGAAGCCGTCACATAATCATCATTGCCAAGATCGGTGTTCTCATTGACTGACATCATCATCGTGTTAGACACATCCATGATACTAAATCCCGAATAAGCAGATGCCAGACCATGCTCCATGGCATCCAGACCGACGATTTCTTCTTCCTCGCTGACACGAAGACCGACCGTTTTCTTTAAGATCAGGAATGCGATCGTGATCGTCACAACCGTCCAGGCCGCCGTGATAAATATACCGATCATCTGCAGGCCAAGCTGCTGCAGACCGCCGCCATAGAAAAGGCCTTCCTTAATACCTGCCAGTTCGAATCCCGGTGCAGACGACGTAGCAAAAAGACCTACCGCGATGGTTCCCCAGATACCGTTAAACATATGCACTGCCACCGCACCAACCGGATCGTCCACATGCAGCACATTATCCACAAACCATACACCAAATACCACCAGAACACCGGAAACCGCACCGATCACTGCCGCACCCACACAATCCGTTACGTCACAGGGCGCGGTGATCGCCACCAGACCGGCCAAAGACGCATTCAGACACATGGAAACATCCGGCTTACCGTATTTCAACCAGGTAAAGATCATACATACTACCGTAGCCACTGCCGGCGCCACCGTAGTGGTAAGAAATACGCTTCCAAGCGTAGGAATATCCGTCGCCGCCGCACCGTTGAAACCATACCAGCCAAGCCAGAGAATAAACACACCCAGAGAACCGATGACCAGGTTACAGCCCGGGAAAGCATTGACCTTCGTGATCTTACCGTCTTTATCCTTCGTAAACTTTCCGATACGGGGACCAAGCATAGCCGCACCGATCAGGGCACAGATACCGCCTACCATATGGATACAGTTGGAACCGGCATAATCGTGGAAGCCCATGTCTACCAGAAAACCGCCGCCCCATGTCCAGTGTGCTTCGATCGGATAGATGATACCGGATATGATCGCGGAATACAGACAGTAGGTAGAGAATTTCGTTCTCTCTGCCATCGATCCTGACACGATCGTAGCGGTCGTCGCACAAAACACCAGATTGAACACAAATCCCGAATAACTGAAATCCGCATAATCCGTAAACACACCGAATCCCGGTGTACCGATGACGCCCATAATATCGCCGCCCGCTGACGGAAGCATCAGGGAGGCGCCGATCAGAAACCACATCACCGTACCGATACAGAAATCCATCAGATTCTTCATAATAATGTTACCCGAGTTCTTCGCTCTGGTAAAACCAGCCTCCACCATCGCGAAACCGGCCTGCATCCAGAATACCAATGCCGCGCCGATCAGGAACCAGACTCCAAAGACCTGTTCGTTGACAAAACTCATCATTTCATCCATATCTATCTCCTCCTCTTCTTTTTCTTTACATACGGGAAAACAGATACTGTAACAATTCAGCTTACAACTGCTGTTATCAGATACTTTCATAAAAAAAGGACAATCCGGGCTCTTTATTTTTTCACAAAACCCCATTGTCCTGCTTTCCCACTATGTAAAAAGACGCCGCGGAATTATCCACAGCGCCTTTGCTTGATACGGTCTTATTCTACATCCACATTTTTACAATGTCAATCACTGATATTTTGTGTCTAAAAACATCGGACAGGCTTCTTTATATAAAAATAAGGCACAGACTACAAAAAGAAATAAAAAAAAATGGAAAAATATACAGAATTATTCAATCAATCTGATAAATATACGGATCCGTCTAAACAATTCTCCAAAATTTCTACCTTACAGCTGTGTTCTTTCGTCTGTCTGCTATAGCTGATTCCCACAGCCAGTATCCGCCCGGTATAGAGTCTTTCCTCGACTAATTTTCCCTTGAACCGTAGAATATAATCTTTATCCTTAATCTGCCTGATGGCCTCTTCCGGCGTACTGTCAACTTTCAATTCAAGAATGATACAGTCGTCATCCCTGTGTTTCGGATACAGAATAAAATCAACAAATCCTTTACCGGCCTTATCTTCACGCTCAACCAGATATTTATTGCGTGCAGAGAGATAACACAGATTCACAACAGCAGACAATTCGACTTCATTATTATACAATAGAACAGGAGACTCCGTATTATGCGCGAACTGAAGGATTTCCACCATAGTTTTCGTATCTCCTGCTATTGTCGCCTGGAGCATTTGTTCCGATTTTCTTGCAAGGCGATAGACATATCCAAGAGAATCTCTGGATAAAAGAAGTTCATTATATTTATCCATCAATTCCTTATTTGGAATCAGAACTTCTCCCCTTATATAAGTTAAAAGGCCATAGATTACCATAGCCGAATAAATCTGCTCCCTGGAATGAATTTCCATTGAAGAAGCCGAAAATTGTCCAATATCGGTCGAAACACGTTCTCCTGAAACCATGAGCACCAGATCGTCCCTTACTTCTTCAATATTATTCTGAACATAATAAAATAACTCATCATATGGCCCCGAGCTGGTCCAATAATTACGAAGCTGGTTATCTGTTAATGCCAGGACAACAGAACGCGGATTATATAATTTCATACCTGTAGCCGTATAATATCCGTCATACCAGACACGCAGTTCATCGCGACTGAATTTAGAAATTTCTACTTTCTTTTCAAAAATATGATAAAGATGATCCACCTCCGCATCAGAAAACCCAAAATATTCACTGAATTTCTCCGATGTCGCCATATCGTATTCCGTAAACATATTCAATTCGGAACCACTCGAATACTTTGCGATTGGAAGAACTCCTGTCATATATACAAATTCCACATAGGACTGATCCTTGAGCAGCCATTTTAAAAAAAGAAGATACTCCTGTCTGTTTTCCTTTAAGATAAATGGCATATGAAAAACAGCATCCCATTCATCCAATACAAACAGAAATCTTTTATCTGTATGCTCATATACTTTCTGCAAAGCATCCCAGACAGAATCCTCCTGCCTGATATCACAATCCGGATAAGCAGCAACCAAATCTTCTAAGATCCCATTTTCAATGCGGGCTATATACTGCTCATAATTTTTGCAGCCCTTAGGTGCTCTGCTGAAATCAATAGAGATAACATCATGTCTGTTCAAATGAGATTTATATTCCAAATTTTCTGAAATCGCCAGATCATCAAATAGCCTGTCTTTTCTGTCTGTTTTACCAAAAAAAGCACCCACCATATTTGCTACGGTCGTCTTACCGAACCGACGCGGCCTTGTAATACAACAATAACAGTTGATACTGTCAAAAGAGGGAAAAAGTTCCGCTAACAGCAAAGATTTATCAACAAAATAAGGATTTCCGGTTATTTTCTTAAACATGTCATATGGTGTCTTACTGTTCAGATACAAACCCATAACAATATACTCCTTCCTGCCACTTAGCGGACCGCATGGCCATCCATACTATCAAAGTCAAAAACTTTCATAATATGTGATAGTAACATCATAACATGAAATATTTGTATTTTTCAACGTTTAGACTGATCCGGTATATTCCAAAGATATCTGCACATAATGATAGACATAATGATAACAAGTAATAAAGG
Source organism: uncultured Lachnospiraceae bacterium (assembly GCA_947564645.1). Classification (GTDB taxonomy): domain Bacteria; phylum Bacillota; class Clostridia; order Lachnospirales; family Lachnospiraceae; genus UBA3282. Next base: position 3,683 of record CANOCU010000036.1, on the reverse strand, counting down.
ACATTCTTAAGGAAAGGAAACAACTGCCATCATGAATCCAAAAGCACTCTTTCAGTTATCCTATGGTCTCTATGTGGTATCCACAAAGCATGATAAAAAAATGAACGGCTGTATCATCAACACAGTCACTCAGGTAACAGACGATCCCAAACAGATTGTCGTAGCCATCAACAAGAAAAACCTGACCTGCGACCTGATCCGGAAATCCGGTATCCTTTCTGTTTCCATTCTTTCCGAGACGGCGCCTTTCTCTGTATTTCAGCGCTTCGGGTTTAAAAGCGGGAGTAACACAGATAAATTCATGGATATTCCCTTCTCCATGACAGCACAGGAGCTTCCCTATCTTACCGAACACGTCACCGCCTATCTGGATTGTAAGGTAGTAAACAGCTACGATCTGGGAACTCATATGCTTTTCCTGGCATCCGTATCAGACTGTGACGTTCTTTCCGGTGAAAAAGCGATGACCTATTCCTTCTATCACGAATATGTCAAACCGAAACCGGAAAATACTTCTGTCAAAGGCTGGCGCTGTGTTGTCTGCGGCTATGTCTACGAAGGGGAAGAACTTCCTCCCGATTTTATCTGTCCCTGGTGCAAACACGGCATAGAAGATTTCGAGAAAATCTTATAACGATAATCCTGCATTATCCTCTTTATTCTATGATACCTTCTTCCTCTGCCCGCAGTTTACAGCCATTCTCGTAAGAATCGATCTCGCAGATTTCCGCCTTGCCCTGACTGAGACAGAAACTACAGGAAGGACAAGGCTTCTTTACGCCTGCAAAATCACGGGGAATGGCTTTGCCATCTGCATTATGCCGACAGGTACTGCACCAGCAGTCAGCACATTCCGTGAACAAAGAAATCATCAGACTTTTATCTTCAGAATAATCTATCATATTCTCATTCACGTCATTTATTAAACTACTGTCACTTACTTTCTTATCTTCTATAGAGATATAATCAAAAAGATTTATCTGTCCTTCAATCTGTTTTTTCATAAGTATCCTTTATTTTCTTATAGTTATAGTAAACGACATAACAAATTTCGTTTACTATAGTTTAAAATATCTATTGACTATCTGTGTGATATGCTTTTTCATCGTTTTTCCAGGCAAGGATCTCCTTCAGACGTTTCTGCGTTTCCTTCTCTTCCCCTTCCTGGGTTGGTAAATAATACCGTCTGTCCTTCAAGCTGTCCGGCAGACACTGCATCCTGGTCAGTTTCTCCTCCGTATCATGGGCATAACGATAACCCTCACCATAATGTAATTCTTCCATCAATTTGGTGGGCGCATTTCGAATCTGTAAGGGGACAGGCTCGGCCGGAGAATCATGAATATCTTTCTTCGTGGCCTCGCAGGCTTTATACAAGGCATTGGATTTCGGCGCCATGGACAGATAGACTACGGCATGGGTCAGATGTACATCACACTCCGGCATTCCCAGAAAATGACAGGCCTGATAGACAGACACGGCAACCTGCAGCGCCCTCGAATCCGCCATTCCAATATCTTCACTGGCAAAACGGATCAGACGTCTGGCAATATACAGCGGATTCTCACCGCCGTCCAGCATCCGGTTCATCCAGTAAACTGCCGCGTCCGGATCGCTGTTTCGCATGGATTTGTGAAGAGCGGAGATCAGATTATAATGTTCTTCCCCCTTCTTGTCATAAAGCAGGGAACGACGGTTCGTACATTCTATCAACGTCTCATCCGTCACATGGATCGTTCCTTCTCTGTCAAGCTGACTGTTGATCACTGCCATTTCCAATGTATTCAACGCTGTCCGGCCGTCACCGTTGGCAAACCGGGCTATGGCACGGATCTGTTCCTCGGAAATGATGATCTTCTGATTTCCAAACCCCTTCGGGCTGTACAAGGCATGCTGCAACAGCTCGTAAAGATCCTCCTCCTCCAACATTTTCAACACAAACACCTTACATCGGGATAACAGAGCGGAATTGATCTCAAAAGAAGGATTCTCCGTTGTGGCACCAACCAGGATAATGCTGCCCTTTTCCACAAAAGGCAGAAAGGCATCCTGCTGCGCTTTATTAAAACGATGGATCTCATCTACAAACAGAAGCGTATTAATTCCCATGCGCCTGCTGCCCTCAGCCTGCTCCATCACCTGCCTTATTTCCTTAATGCCGCTCGTCACTGCACTGAAATCCACGAAACTGGCCCTTGTCATACCGGCTATGATCCGTGCCAATGTGGTCTTGCCCACACCCGGCGGTCCCCAGAATATCATAGAGGAAATCTGATCCTGCTCAATCAGTCTCCTCAACATCTTCCCTTCTCCCAGAAGATGCTTCTGTCCTACATAATCCTGAAGCGTCTCCGGCCGCAATCTGCTGGCCAACGGCGCGCTTATGACCCGGTTATCAAATAAACTCATCTGCTCCATCATAATCAATAGAATCCCTTCCTACGATAAAAATTTCCATTTAGCCTTTATAGATTCTTTATAGATTCCTATAAAATGATATCTGCGTTGTTATCTCTACAATAAATAACATATGTTTTTATTAATTTTATGATATATTGAAAGTGATCATATACTCTCAATATTGTACCATAAGATTCTCATCACTGCGAATTGATTTCGAATAAACAAAGATGCAATTCAATAAAAACGCCCATTTTACAAGGATGCAACCGAAACTTACCATAAAAAAACTTAAAAGCAACATGAAATTGATAGAGTTTACATCGGTTTTTTTCTACAATTAAGCATAGTAAACAACATAACAAATTTCTGCTTCCGGCTCTTGCCAAAGCCATATATGGAAGCTTTTGCAAAGCTGAAAGCGAAATTTCAAATGTCGTTAACTATCGTTAAGGCAGACCGGTCAGGCTTTACAAAAATAACAACTGATATATTTAGAAAATCATAGCAAAAAGGAGAATTCAAATGAGTCTTGGAGAAAATCTGCAATTTTTAAGAAAAAAGAACAACATTACACAGGAACAGCTGGCAGAACAGTTGGAAGTTTCCAGACAATCCGTATCGAAATGGGAGTCCGATTCCGCTTATCCGGAAATGGATAAGCTTCGTCAATTATGTACATTATTTCATTGCAGCATGGATGATCTGGTACAGGGAGATGTCAGCCAGGTTTATGTAGAAGATAACGCCAGTTATGATCAACATTATAACGAATTCAGTAAATTTGTTTCTCTGGGCATCGCCCTTATCCTTCTTGGTCTTTCCTCAACTTTTCTGGTCTACGGCATAAATTATTTCTTTGAAGGTGAACCGATCAAGGAAGATTTCTGCGGCATTCTATTCCTGATCTTTCTTGTGATCGGTGTGGCGATCCTGATTCTGTTCGGTATTCGCGATGACGACTTTAAGAAAAAGAATCCTTATATCGTGAATTTTTATCAGGAAAAAGATATCGATAAATTTAATAAAAAGTTTTCAGTTATGATGACAACAGGAATTTCTCTTTTTATCATCAATCTCATATTGATCTCAGGGATCAATTCTCTCTTTCCGCAGATTGACGGTAATGAATATCTGGAATCTTTGGAGATGTCCTTTTTCTTTCTGGTCATTGCGATTGCCACTGCTATTATCGTCTACTTTAGCATACAGAAAGAGAAATACGACATCGATGCACCACTAACGGACAACCTATCCATTCAAGATGATCGGGATGATCCGTT
>CANOCU010000035.1 GCA_947564645.1 uncultured Lachnospiraceae bacterium | reverse complement strand
GCATAGAGAAGAATGCCGACGACGCGGCGATCAAAAAAGCATACAGAGTTCTGGCCAAGAAATATCATCCGGATATGAACCCCGGCGATGCGGAGGCGGAGAAGAAATTCAAGGAGGCTTCCGAAGCGTATGCGGTCTTGAGTGACCCTGAGAAGAGACGGCAGTATGACCAATATGGTCATGCTGCTTTCGATGGTGCAGGCGGACCCGGCGGTTTCGGCGGTTTTGATTTCAACAGCGCGGATTTCTCGGATATTTTCGGTGATATTTTCGGCGATATCTTCGGCGGCGGACGCCGTGGCGGCAGGAGCAACGGTCCCATGAAGGGCGCGAATATCCGTTCCAGCGTGCGGATCACCTTCGAGGAAGCGGTATTCGGCGTGGAGAAAGAGATCGAACTGACCCTGAAGGACGAGTGTACGGCCTGCCATGGAACCGGTGCGAAGCCCGGGACCAGCCCGGAGACCTGTTCGAAGTGCGGCGGCAAGGGCCAGGTAGTATTTACCCAGCAGTCCTTCTTCGGCACGGTCCGGAATGTGCAGACCTGTCCGGACTGTCACGGGACCGGTAAAGTGATCAAGGATAAGTGTCCGGATTGCCGGGGCACAGGCTATATTGCCAACCGGAAGAAGATTCAGGTGTCGATCCCGGCGGGTATCGACAACGGACAGTGCGTCCGCATCCGCGACAAGGGCGAACCGGGCACCAACGGAGGCCCGAGAGGAGACCTGTTGGTGGAAGTAGTTGTGGGCAGACATCCCATCTTCCAACGCCAGGACGAGAATATCTATTCCACGGTTCCCATGTCTTTCGCCGTGGCGGCGCTGGGCGGTGAGATCGTGATCGACACGGTGGACGGCAGGGTGATCTATGACGTGAAGGCCGGCACCCAGACCGACACCAAGGTGCGTCTGAAAGGCAAGGGCGTTCCCTCTTTGCGCAACAGGGACATCAGAGGCGACCACTATGTGACGCTGGTGGTACAGGTGCCGGATAAACTGTCCCATGAGGCGAAGGAGCTTTTGAAGAAGTTCGACGAGGAGACGGGCGACAGCCTGAATGCAGCGAAGAACGTTACCTCCGGTAAGGTGGAGGAAGCATCCGGCAGTAAGGGCAGAGGGAAGAAGAAGCTTTGGAAATGAGCATCTGTCATGCATATGAATGGCGGTTAAAGTGATAACGGAAAAGAGAAACGACGGAGCGATATTGCATGAGTCCTGTCGTTTCTCTTTTTTATGCCTATGTACGGCAAGGAACGAATTTTTTTGCTTTAATTTTGATGCCAAGCCGGTGCGTTGTATGCTATAATGAGCGTTAGCGAGAAGAATGAGGCTGCTTATTCGGAGAGCGGTGCAGGGAGATTAGATTGAAGGAGGATTTGATGGGAAGGAAAATGATGACAGTGGCGACAGCGTTTGTGATCGTGACCGCGGTGATATTGGCCGGATGGTATACCGCATTTTGTAAGCTGGGTGTCGGGCCGGCATTTCCGTTTCTGGCTTCGGCTAAGGTAAGGGATGATGATGCCATACCGGTAGAGATAGCCAGGCAGCCTCTTATGGCATTGGCCGGGACACAGGAAGAAGCGCAGGAGTTGGCGCAGCTGTATGGAATCGAACTGTTCTCCTATGAAGAGGGGGTGGCGTTATATGCCACGGACAAAGATCCTTACGAGGTGATGGAAGAAGGGAACAGAAAGGGTTACCCGCCGTTATCTGTCAATTATGTCAGAACGGCAGAAGAGCCGGAGGAGCTGCCGGAATTTGACAGTCGAAATAAAGAATGAGGAAAGGGGCATAGTGACGAACGATGATGAAGGGAAGAAAAAGACGAGCGATCTTATCTGTATTGCTTTCTATGGTATTGCTTGCAGAACCTGTCGGAACGGCAATGACTGCTCGGGCAGAAGAAGCAGGTGAGAGTAAGCTCAGCGTTCAGTCAGAACCGGAACAGGAGGAAAACAGCGGCGGTGAGGAGAATGGCAGCGTAGAGAACGGTGAAGACGGCAAACCTGCGGCCGGTGAAGAGAACGATGCGGGCAACGGCGGCGCGGGACAAAATCCCGGCGGAGAAGTCCAGGAGCCTGGCAGTGAAGAGGAACCCCCTTCGGTTGAAGAAGATAAAGACAACGGAAACCCGGAAGAGAATCCTGAAGAAAAACCCGAAGAAAAGCCGGAGGAGACGCCTGACAAGACGCCGGAAGAAGATAAGGAGGACGGTTCCGGAGAGGGGTCCGATACAGAGGCAGATTCTGATACGGAGGCAGACTCTGACGTGGAAGAGAACGAGTCGGAAGAGGAGGAAGGCACTGACAAGGAGACCGTCTCCGGCAATGGAGACGAGTTAGAGACAGGAGAGGAAGAGCAGGAAGAAAAAGAAGGACTGGAAGGGTTTTCCGAAATGCCCTCATCCTACAGTCTTACGAGTGCGCAGATGGAGGGCAAACGGGATCTGGCGGCGCATTTTGGCGAGATCAGCGGTTATGAGGAAGGCGCCGATTACGTCAAAGGAGAAGTGATCACTTTTGCCGGGACAGAGGAAGAGGCAAGGATGATCGCAGAGGCATATCATGCACAGATTGTTTCCTTTGAATATGGCGTGCTGACATTGAGACTGACAGAGGGGGATACTGTCGATCAGGCGATGCGTGCAGCATCCAATATGGACTTCAATCTTCCGGCAGTATGGCCCAATTATTACCGCTATGCATTTACGGAAGAAGCGATGCAGGAGATTAATCCGGAAGCAGCTGGTCCGGAGGCGGGAACGGAAACTGCCGGCAGTGACGATGACATGATAGAGATCATCCTGGAAGAATATGAGGCAGACGGAGCTGCTGCGGAAGAAACGGTGAGCGAAGATTATACGGAGTCGGATTATCTGTCGGTGCTGGCCTACGATGATTCCTATCTGAGGCCGTCGAGCGGCTACTATCAATGGCATCATACGGTGATCGGATCGGCTTATGCATGGGCGGAAGGCTATACGGGCAGAGGCGTTAAGGTAGCAGTGCTTGATAGCGGTGTGGACAGCGGACATACGGAGTTAACGGTTACGCCCATTGATGAGAACGGGACAACAGACGCGAACGGACATGGTACCCATGTGGCAGGTATCATCGGGGCGAAAGCAGGAAATGGCGTCGGCGGGGCCGGTGTGGCGCCGGAAGTCACACTGTACAGCGGCAATGTGCTGCCGAACGGAACCGGTACGGATGCCGATGTTATGAAAGCGATCAGGGCAGCGTATCAGACTTACAGAGTGGATATTATCAATATGAGTCTGGGCGGCGTCGGCTATAACGGAGCGTTTCAGACAGTGGTCAATGAAGCTTATAACAGCGGAACGGCTGTCTTTGCGGCGGCAGGCAATGATGGCGGGGCAAACTATTCTTATCCGGCCTGCTATGACCATGTCATCAGCGTTGCGGCCACAGACAAAGGCAATACCCGCGCAAGCTTCTCTAATTTCGGCGATAAGGTAGATTTAAGTGCGCCGGGCGCGGCAATCTGGTCCACGGGCTGGTTTCCGGGGCAGGGTGCAAACAGAAACTATACTTATGTGCAGATGAGCGGTACTTCCATGGCCTGTCCCGTTGCCGCAGGAGAGGCGGCCGTCATTCTGTCAGGGAATGCAGGAGTGCGCGGAATGACCGGCGGGGCCAGAGTGGATGCGCTGGAGAAACTGATGAAGGCCAATACCGTCCGTGTGGGTTCCGGAATGGGATCCGGCATCACAAGCCTGCCGAAAGTATTTAAATTAAACACGGCGGTTGAGAAACCGAAAGCCCCGTCCATCACGATCACGCCGGATAATAAGGCGGCGGCACAGGCGGTGACGGTGACCATTACCAGACCGCAGAGCGGGACGACGATCTATTACACGCTAAACGGCAAGAATCCGGTCTATAAGAACGGTGAGCCGGATGCCAATACGTTGGAATATACGGACAAGTTTGTCATCAATGACAAGGCCAGGGGAACCGTTAAGGCGATCGCGGTGAATGAGAGCGGCGTGATCAGTGCGGTCAAATCCGCTTCCTATACCTTAAAGCCTTACGTGACAAGCATCACCGTATCCGGCCTGCATCAGGTGGCCAAAGGCAAGAGCATACAGCTGAAGGCGGAAGTGCTGCCGAACTATGCGACCAATAAGAAGGTAAGATGGGAATTATATGAGAGCGACGGGAAGACGAAGATCGATCCGACCGTGAAAGACAAAGCGGCGGCGAATGCGGCGAAAGCAAAGGGGATAAGTGTCTCGGCCGCCGGTAAGGTGACTACAACCAGTAAAGCGACGGTGGGCAATACCTATATCGTACGTGTCATGGCGCAGGATGCCAGGGGTGTGCGGGCAGAAGATCATCGGATCACGGTCATCGATACCACGAAAGTGTATTCGGCGAAATTCAAGACGAAGAATGTCAATCTGATGCTTCCTGTAAATACGGCGGATAAGAATGCCGACCTGTCACTGATCTTCGAAGCCTTTGAGAAGGATAAGAAGACGGCGGTACCGGCAACGGATTTCCAGTGGAGCAGCAGCAACACGTCGATTGCAACCGTGAATGACAGGGGTGTTGTGACACCGGTCAAAGCAGGCAAGGCGACGGTCACGGCGCTTGCCGGCGATTCCAGCGGCAAGAAGGCAACGGTCACCGTTACGGTCAAACAACTGGCGACAGGCATCGAGATAACGGGCAGCGACGCGATCGCGGCCGGAAAGAGCACGACGTTTAAGGCGGCGTTGTTACCGGAAGATGTTACGGTTAAGAAAGTAAGATGGGAGTTGTATAATGCCGCCGGCAGGAAGATCGATCCGAAAGATAAGGCAAATGCCGCATGGGCAAAAGCACAGGGCGTGAGCATCAATGAGACTAACGGTAAGCTGACGACAACCTCTAAAGCGGTTGGCGGTGCCTATACTGTCAAAGCAGTTACGACGGACGGCAGCGATCTGACAGCAGCCAGGAAGATAACGGTGAAAAAGGGAATCGTGACCGGCATCACATGGGGAAAGAAGGAATATGGCAAAGTTACCATTTTCCGCAAGCGGTACTCTTCGGCAACGCCAACGAGTGCAAGGATCACGGCCAACATCGCCGGCACCGGTGACGTGGATCTGGGTTATACGGTGACTAACAGCAACAATGGTATCGCCACGGTGACACACAGCCGCGCGGGTAATACCGTTACGCTTACGATCACGGCTACCGGCAGGGCGACGGGCAGGACCAATGTCACCGTTATGGCGGCAGACGGCTCCGGCAAGAAAGTGACCTGTGCGGTTACCGTGAACAATCCGGTTTCCGGTATTACGATAGCGCCTGCAGGCAGTAATAACAGCTGCGTGGCCAAGGGTAAGAATCTGCAGATGAAAGCGACGGTGGAGACGGAATACGGCAAGGTGACCAACAAAAATGTGACCTGGGAACTGTATACATCGAAGGGTGAAAAGATAGAACCGACTTCCAAGGATAAGGTGAAGGCGGAGTGGTCTAAGAAGATCGGTGTGAGTATCTCGGCGTCCGGTAAAGTGACGGCAGCAGGCAAGACTAAGAAAAGCGAGGGAGCGATAGAAGGGGAGTATCTTGTCAGGGCCGTGGCGAAGGATGGCAGCGGGGCATTTGCCCAGTACAGGATCTCTGTGGCTGCGCCGACCGGAAGACTTTTTGTGTGGAAAAAGGATACCGGAGAATGGAGCCCGAAGTTAACCTATCGCTTTCCGAGACCCCAAAGTATGACTTACGCTTACATAAGGTCGGATATGCAGCAAGGCTCTTTTGCGGTCTCATCCTCCAATCCGGGGGTGGTATCCGTGACGGTGGGAAGCCTGTTGTGGGATAGTGAGACGGATGGTATATATGCGCCCGTGACGATCTATGCCGGCAAGAAGGGAAGAGCGACGATCACCATCAAGGCAATGGACGGAAGCGGCAAGCAGGTCAAGTACAGCTGTATCGTACAATAGTGAAGAAAAATAAGGAAAAATTAAAGAAAAATAAAGAAATCCGAATATACATGCTTCCATTTTTCGGGTATAATAAAATACGTTTCCGGCTGTATACTATTAAGAAACACCATAAGAAAAACATAACCAAAGAAGGGAAATGTGGAAAAGAGGTAAAAATGTTACGCAAAAGAATTACTTTGGCGGGAGCTGTGGCGCTGTGTATGGCGCTTTGGCTTACCGGCTGTGGAAGAGAGGAAGAACCGGCTCCGATACCGGAGGTAGATGAAGTGGTGGTGGAGGAAGAGCCATCGCCGGAAGAAACAGAGGAGCCGGAAGAGGAAGAACCGGAGCTTGCGACGGCTTATCCGGTGATCGGAGAGCGTGTGAGTGAAAACGGTAAGATCCAGAGTTATCTCACAGGCCAGTGGACGGACGAGAAGCAGGCAACGAGAAGGCCGATCGCGGTCATGATTCCCAACAATGCGCCGGCAATGCCGCAGTACGGATTGTCGAGAGCGGGAATCATCTACGAAGCGCCGGTAGAGGGACGTATTACCAGACTGATGGCGGTGCTCGAAGATTTTGATGATCTGGAAAGAGTCGGCCCTGTCAGGAGCAGCCGTGATTATTATGTATATACGGCTATGGGGTATGAGGCGATCTACTGCAACTGGGGACTGGCAGTTCCTTATGTGGAAGAGCTGATCAACAGACCGGAATATTATAATGTCAGTGCGGCGGTGATCGGCATCCATAATCCTGCAGATGAGGCGTTCGGCAGGGTCTCGCGTCCGGGCTATGCGAAGGAATTTACGGGATATCTTATGATTGACGGATTGTTTAAAGCAGTGGACAGGCTGGGTTATGACTGGGATTACGATGATAAATATGTGCCGCCTTTCCTGTTTGCGGCGGATGATGTGTTTGCGGATTATGCGGACAAGGAAGATGCCGTTATGGTATATCCGGGCGGAAAATCCGGCAATAATTCCGGCGGCTATGGCTCCTATCATCCGTATTTTGAATATCATGAAGACGACCATCTGTATTATCGATACCAGGATGGCAAGAAGCAGATCGATGAGCTTACCGGCGAGCAGCTTGCTTTCAGCAATGTGGTTTTCCAGTACTGTCACGGAGAAGTGAGAGACGATCATGACTATCTGGCCTTTGGGGTACATGGAGAAGGAGACGCTATTGTCTTTACAGGCGGGAAAGCGATCAAGGGTACGTGGAAGCGCTATGACGGTGACTTTACGCCGGCTAAGTTTTACGATGAAAGCGGCGAGGAGATCATTTTTAACCAAGGGAAGACCTGGATCTGTAATATCTGGCAGGAATACGGCGAGTTCGTGGAATATGGCAAGGATGACGAGAGTCTGACGACGCCGGATATGCCTTCTGTAGGTTGAGCAGGGTCCTGATAACAGCGTAAAGAATGCGGCATCTGACCGGAAGTATTTCGGTACAGATGCTGTATTATTTTCGAGTGTACACTGCATGGGTTTTCGGGTATAATGAAAATATTGGCGGCAGGATTGGAGGTTTTTGCATGAAATGGACGAAGTTCAGGATCAAAACGGTCACGGATGCGGAGGATATCATAATCAGCACTCTCTATGAGATCGGTCTGGAAGGGGCACAGATCGAGGATAAGGTTCCCCTGACAGCGTTGGAGAAAGAGCAGATGTTTGTGGACATTCTGCCGGAGGGACCGGAAGATGACGGCATTGCTTATCTGAGCTTCTTTGTGGAGCAGAAGGAGGACGGCAGTCTGGAGATCAACGGTATGCCGACGGACAGCGAGACGGTTGTCAGACAGATCGAGGAGGAGCTTGCCGGACTGCGCTTCTTTATGGAGATCGGAGAGGGGTCCGTTACCGTGTCGGAAACGGAGGATATTGACTGGATCAATAATTGGAAGCAATATTTTCATCAGTTCTATATAGACGATCTTCTGGTCATTCCTTCCTGGGAGGAAGTGCGGGAAGAAGACCGGGGGAAGAAAATACTGCATATCGATCCGGGAACAGCGTTTGGTACCGGGATGCATGAGACGACACAGCTTTGTATCCGACAGATCAAAAAGTATCTGACCTCTGAGACAAACCTGCTTGATGTGGGGACAGGCAGCGGTATTCTGGCAATCCTGGCACTGATGTATGGGGCGAAACATGCGACGGGTACGGATCTGGATCCCTGTGCGGTGGAGGCAGTGGCCCAGAATATGGAAGCGAATGGTATCACCCGGGATTCCTTTCGGATGATGATCGGTAATATCATTACGGAGAAAGCCGTACAGGATGAGGTGGGATATGAATGTTATGACATCGTAGTGGCTAATATTCTGGCGGATGTTCTGGTTCCTCTTACGCCTGTTGTCGTCCATCAGATGAAGAAGGGCGGTATTTACATTACTTCCGGCATTATCGACACGAAGGAGCAGGCAGTCAGGGAAGCCGTGGAAGAGGCAGGCCTGGAGATCCTGGAAGTCACGTATCAGGGGGAGTGGGTATCGGTGACGGCCCGCAGACCCTGGTAAGAAAACGTAGCATTAAGAGAATAACGGGACGGCTTTATGCCGTACAGGGATATTGATATGAATGAGAATAAGATGCTGCGGATCAGAAGTAATATTGCCGGTATTCTGGCGGTTATCTGGATGGGAGTCATTTTTATTTTTTCTGCGCAAAATAACGAAGAATCCAGTGTGGTCAGTGAGGGATTCAGTGACCGGATCGTTGGAACCGCAGGATGGCTGTTCCGGTTACATTTAAGTGAAGAACGCCTGTACGAGATAGCATATGCGATAGAATTTTTTATCAGGAAAGCGGCACACATGACGGAATTTGCCATTCTGGCTGTTTTGCTGTACATCTGGCTCTGCAGATGGCAGCTGACCCGCCTGCGCCGATATGGTCTGGCAGTCGCTGCGACCATACTGTATGCCTGCAGTGACGAGTTTCATCAGTTGTTTGTGGAAGGCCGCGCCGGGCAGATCAGCGACGTGGCTGTAGATGGCATGGGTGCGCTGCTTGGTCTGGCACTTTTCCTGTTGCTGCAGGAAGCATTCAGACGGATGAGAAGGAAGAAAACATAAACGGAGGGAGTATGTATCAGTTTTTTGTGGAACCGGAGCAGATACGAGGGAATGAAGTGGTCATCACAGGCGCTGACGTTAACCATATACGAAATGTACTGCGTATGCGGCCGGGAGAAGAGATTGCAGTCAGCAACGGCATTGACGGCAGGGAATACCGCTGCGGGATAGAGCGCTTTACGAACGATGAAGTGGTCTGTACCCTGCGGTTTGTGAAAGAAGACGGTGTGGAGCTGCCATCGAGGATCTTCCTGTTTCAGGGACTGCCGAAGGCGGACAAGATGGAGCTGATCGTACAGAAGGCGGTAGAACTGGGAGTATATGAGGTGATACCGGTAGCGGCCAGACGCTGTGTGGTAAGACTGGATGATAAGAAAGCGGCGGCAAAGACCGGCAGATGGCAGGGGATTGCGGAAGCGGCGGCTAAGCAGAGCAAACGGGGCGTGATCCCGAATATACATCCTGTTATGAGTATGAGAGAGGCTGTCGCGTATGCCGGGACGATGGATATCAGACTGATTCCCTATGAGATGGCGGAAGATATGGGGCATACGCGGGAGGTGATAGGAGCCGTGGGTCCGGGAAAGGATATTGCGGTCTTTATCGGACCGGAGGGTGGATTTGAATTAAGTGAAGTGCAGATGGCGATGGAAGCCGGGATCGAACCGATAACTCTGGGCAAGCGCATTCTGCGGACGGAGACGGCGGGTCTGACGGTGTTGTCGTGGCTGATGTATCACCTGGAATCCTGTTAACATATGATAAGATAGGAAAAACACAGCAATTTAGAGAAAGGAATGACAGAAATGGAAGTGTATTTGGATAATTCCGCGACGACCAGATGCTATGATGAAGTTGCGGAATTAGTATACAAAGTCATGTGTAAGGATTACGGCAATCCGTCCAGTCTGCATCACAAAGGTGTGGAAGCGGAACAATACTTAAGATACGCCAGGCAGACACTGTCAGGTCTGATGAAGGTAAATGAGAAAGAGATCCTTTTTACATCTGGAGGCACGGAATCCGACAATATAGCCCTGATCGGAACGGCGATGGCTCATTACAGGAGGGGCAGGCATCTGATCACCACGAGAATGGAGCATCCGGCCGTCCTGCAGACGATGGCTTACCTGGAGAAACAGGGATTTGAGGTCACTTATCTTCCGGTGGACCGCCAGGGCAGGATCTCGCTGGATGACCTGGAACGTGCGATCAGGCAGGATACGATCCTGGTATCGATCATGCATGTCAATAATGAGATCGGCAGTGTACAGCCCATAGCAGAGGCCGGTGAGCTGATCAAACGGTGCAATGCGCAGACGCTGTTCCATGTAGATGCCGTGCAGGGATTTGGTAAGTTCAGGATCTATCCGTCCAGGATGAATATAGATCTTCTGTCTGTCAGTGCACATAAGATCCATGGGCCGAAAGGCGTCGGATTCTTATATATCAGGGACGGTGCGAGGGTGAATCCCATTCTGTACGGCGGCGGACAGCAGAAGGGGATGCGTTCCGGGACGGAAAATGTGCCTGGAATCGCAGGACTTGCCAGGGCGGCCGAGATGGTGTATGCGGATCTTGACCGGGACGTGGACAGAATGTACGAACTGCGCAGGATGTTGATCGAGGGTGTCAGCCGTATCGAAGACGTCAGGGTCAACGGGTGCCCGGACCGGGAGGGAGCGCCGCATATCGTCAGCCTTTCCGTGCGTGGCGTGCGCAGCGAGGTTTTGCTGCATGCCTTGGAAGATAAGGAGATATATGTATCGGCAGGGAGCGCCTGCTCTTCCAATAAACCGCAGATATCGGATACCCTGAAAGCGATCGGAGCGGAACGGGATCTGCTTGGCTCTACGATCCGTTTCAGCCTTTCCGTCTTTACGACGCAGGAGGAGATTCGTTATACGATACAGGCTTTGGAAGAGATGGTCCCGATGCTGAGGAAATATTCCAAGCATTGAGCAGTCTTCCCGGATGCAGGATGCGAAGGAAACGTTATAAGAGAAGATTATGGCGTTTCCTGAGCATTTGACTTGTTTGGGACAGGCTGTGGGATGATGAGAAAGGGACGGGGAAAGAGAATGTTTACGGCTTTTTTGATAAAATATGCTGAAATCGGAGTAAAAGGAAAGAACAGGTATCTGTTTGAGAATGCGCTGGTGCAGCAGATCAGATATGCGCTGAAAAAGTGCGAGGGCGAATTTGCCGTGCGCAAGACTGACGGACGGATCTATGTCGATGCGGTCTCGGAGTTTGATTATGAGGAGACGGTGGAACATCTGCAGAAGGTGTTTGGCATATCGGGTATCTGTCCGATGATCTATGTGGAGGACGAGGGATTCGAGAAGCTAAAGGAAACGGTCGTAAGTTATATTGACGCGGTCTATCCGGATAAGAACCGGAGCTTTAAGGTTGCGGCCAGACGGGCCAGAAAGAACTATCCTCTCAATTCCATGGAGATCAATATGGAACTGGGCGGTGTGATCCTGGATGCTTATCCACAGATGCATGTTGACGTGCACAAACCGGATATACTGCTGAATGTGGAGATACGGGACAAGGTCTATCTCTATTCGAAGGTCATTCCGGGGCCGGGCGGTATGCCGGTAGGAACGGGCGGTAAGGCCATGCTGCTTCTGTCAGGCGGAATCGATTCGCCGGTGGCCGGCTGGATGATCGCGAAGCGCGGTGTCAAGATCGATGCGGTGTATTTTCATGCGCCGCCCTATACCAGTGAGCGGGCGAAGCAGAAGGTGGTGGATCTGGCTGCCAGGGTGGCTGCCTATACGGGACCGGTCTATCTGCATGTCATTAATTTTACAGAGATACAGATGTATATCTATGACAAGTGTCCTCATGACGAGCTGACGATCATCATGCGCCGTTATATGATGCGGATCGCGGAAAGGATCGCCAGGGATACGGATTGTCTGGGACTGATCACGGGGGAGAGTATCGGGCAGGTGGCATCCCAGACGATGCATAGCCTGATGGCGACCGACGAAGTGTGTGAATTGCCGGTCTACAGGCCGTTGATCGGTTTTGATAAGATGGAGATCGTGGATATTTCCGAAAAGATCGATACGTATGAGACGTCTATCCAGCCTTATGAGGATTGCTGCACTATTTTCGTGGCCAGGCATCCGGTGACGAAGCCTAATCTGAAGATCATCAGAAGACACGAACAGAACCTGGAGGAAAAGATCGGGGAACTGGTGCAGACTGCGCTTGATACAAAAGAGCTGATTATAGTCAGATAGTAAGCCGCAAACCAAAAAGGAATCACCTGTAAGGGTGATTCCATAGTCCTGATGATAAGCGTTATTAAATGATGTACGGCTTTAAGACGGCCAGAACTTCTTCGATCGCGTCTTCGGCATGAATGTTTAAGTCGATCGGCTTGGAAAGGTCCAGACTGAAGATGCCCATGATGGACTTGGCGTCAATAACGTATCTGCCGGATACCAAATCGAAATCGTAATCAAACTTTGTAATATCATTTACAAAAGATTTAACCTTATCAATCGAATTTAAAGAGATCTGTACTGTTTTCATGTCAAATTTACCTCCTTTGATTATGCATACCTTCTGCTTTAATACTAAATGTTGGAAGTATAAAAGTCAATGATAAAAGGACACAAAAAACATGGAGAATACAATGAAAAGAGTAGCACTACATAATCTTGGATGCAAGGTGAATAGTTACGAATTTGATGTAATGCAACAAATGCTTCGGGAAAGTGGATATAAAATTGTACCATTTGATGAGGAAGCAGACGTTTATATCATAAATACATGTACGGTGACGAATATCGCAGACCGCAAAAGCAGACAGATGATCCATCGCGCGAAGAAGAGAAACCCGGATGCCGTAATAGTGGCAGCGGGATGTTATGTGCAGACGGCAGGAGAGGCGATCAGGCAGGAGGAAGCAATCGATATTGCCATTGGAAACAACAGGAAGAAAGATATCGTTTCCATATTAGAAGAGTATTGGAATGTGGATAGAAGCCGGATGGATGAGAGGAAAGGCGGTGACCAGGCAGTTTTAGAGGTGACCGATATTGCTGGCGCCAGGGAATATGAGGAAATGCAGCTGACCCGGACCGCGGAACATACGAGAGCCTGCATCAAGATTCAGGACGGCTGTAACCAGTTCTGCTCCTACTGTATTATCCCTTATGCCAGAGGACGGGTCAGGAGCCGGGGGGAGGAAGACGTTCTCCGGGAAGTGAGGGGAATCGTGAAAGCGGGATACCGGGAGGTCGTGCTGACCGGTATCCATATCAGCTCCTATGGAATTGACAGGGGAAAACCGGAATTGCTGCAGCTTTTGTGTAAATTACACGATATGGAAGGACTGGAGCGCATTCGTCTTGGTTCACTGGAACCGCGTATCGTAACGGAAGAGTTTGCAAGGCAGATAAGCGCCATGCCAAAGATCTGCCCCCACTTTCATTTATCACTGCAGAGCGGCTGTGATTCGGTGCTTGTCAGGATGAATAGACATTATACTGCGGGGGAATACTTTCAGACAACAGAGCTACTCAGGAAATATTATCGCGATCCGGCCATCACGACGGATGTGATCGTGGGATTTCCGGGGGAGACGGAGGAAGAATTTCGGGTAACGGAGGAATTTGTGCGCAAGGTGAATTTCTATGAGATGCACATTTTCAAATATTCCAAAAGGAAGGGGACGAAAGCGGCTGCGATGAGCGCGCAGATCACGGAAGCACAGAAGAGCAGAAGGAGCGCGATCCTTGCACAGGCGGAAGGGGAAATGTCCCGCGCTTTTCGGGCAGGGTATCTGAACCGTGAAGTGGAAGTTCTTTTTGAGGAAAAGAAAGAGATTGACGGCGCGTTGTACTGGGTGGGCCATACGCCGCAGTATATCAAGGCGGCCAAAGCGACCAAAGGGTCAGAGAATCTGAGCAACCGGCTGACAGAGGGGAGAATGACGGCGTTTTTGAGGGACGACATTATGCTGTTAAAATGATTGAATTTTGTGTGGCGATAGAGTATTATGTTAATGACAGGGGTAATCTTGAAAATGACAATGGATAAGGGCGTAAGAACATGCGGGATTTAGAGAACACACAATTTTTTAAAGTAGAGACAGAGCCGGAGACAGGTGTCAAGCTTGTGCTTTCCACGGTATATGAAGCACTGACAGAGAAGGGCTATAATCCGGTAAATCAGATCGTAGGATATATTATGTCGGGAGATCCTACTTATATCACCAGCCATAAGAGCGCACGCAGTCTGATCATGAAGGTGGAGAGGGATGAACTGGTAGAAGAGATGCTGGTAGAGTATATTAAGAACTCTTTAGGAAAATAGTGTTAGAAGTTCTTCACACCAGAGAATGCCCAGAAAAACATGATGGGAGTTTATTATGCGAATCATGGGATTGGATTTCGGATCCAAAACAGTAGGAGTTGCGGTCAGTGATCCGCTTTTGATCACGGCGCAGGGACTGGAGATCATCAGAAGAAAAGACGAGAATAAACTACGTCAGACATTGGCCAGGATAGAACAGCTGATCGAGGAGTATGAGGTGTCGGAGATTGTCCTGGGGCTGCCGAAGAATATGAATGATACGATCGGTGACAGGGCCCAGCTGTCATTGGAATTTCAGGATAAGCTGGAGAGAAGGACAGGGCTGCCCGTAGTGATGTGGGACGAGCGTCTTACTACGGTCGCGGCAGACAAGGCGATGATAGAGGCGGGGGTCCGCAGAGAGCATCGTAAAGAGTATGTGGACAAGATCGCGGCAGTTTTGATCTTGCAGGGATATCTGGATTGTCGTGCAAATAAGGAGAACAGGTAAGTGGATAAGATTGTTTTTACACCGGAAGGAGAGGAACCTGTACAGTTCTGCGTTCTGGAACAGACCAGGCTGGGAGGGACTGACTATATTCTGGTGACGGACTCCGAAGAGGGGGACGGAGAGGCTCTGATCCTTCGGGATCTGTCTGAGACGGCTGAGAAAGACGCCGTCTATGAGATCGTGACAGATGATGAGGAATTAAATGCAGTGGCGGCTGTATTTGAAAATATGCTTGAGGATATTGAGCTGCGGTAGCAGTCTCGGGCGTAAATGCTCCGGGGAGAGGTGACTCTGGATCTACATAGAGAGGATATCATCCTCTGTTTTATGTACATCCGGAGAATCCGTTGTTTCACGGAAAAGCGCAGGAAGCGCACTTTTGTTGTATGGAAATTTTATGTTGTTTTGCGAATGGAGGATATATATTTGAGAAAAATTGAACAGGGAAAAGCTGCTTCGAAATTGAAGATCATCCCGCTTGGCGGGTTGGAGCAGATTGGGCTTAATATTACTGCCTTTGAATATGAAGACAGTATTATTGTGGTAGACTGTGGTCTGTCTTTTCCGGAGGATGAGATGCTGGGTATTGACCTGGTGATTCCGGATATTACCTATCTGAAGGAGAATGCCGATAAGGTAAAGGGATTTGTGATCACGCACGGACACGAGGATCATATCGGCGCATTACCGTATATCCTGAAGGAATTGAATATCCCGATCTATGCGACAAGACTGACGATGGGGATTATTGAGAATAAACTGGCGGAGCATGATCTGACGAATAAGACCAGACGTAAGGTAGTTAAGTTTGGACAGTCGATTAATCTGGGACAGTTCAGAGTTGAGTTTATCAGGACAAATCACAGTATTGTGGATGCTGCTGCACTGGCGATCTATTCCCCGGCGGGAGTAGTGGTGCACACGGGGGATTTTAAGGTGGATTATACGCCGGTATTCGGCGATGCGATCGATCTGCAGCGGTTTGCGGAGATCGGCAAAAAGGGTGTGCTTGCCCTGATGTGCGATTCTACAAATGCGGAGAGGCTCGGATTTACGGCTTCGGAGAGAACGGTGGGTAGAACTTTTGATACACTGTTTGCCGATCATAAGGATACGAGAATCATTATTGCGACTTTTGCATCCAATGTGGACAGAGTACAGCAGATCATCAATTCTGCTTATAAGCATGGGCGGAAGGTGGTAGTGGAAGGACGGAGTATGGTCAATATCATCGAGACCGCCTCTGCGCTTGAGTGCCTTCATATTCCGGAGAACACGTTGATCGATGTCGAGCAGCTGAAAAATTATCCAAACGATAAGACGGTGATCATCACCACCGGCAGCCAGGGAGAGAGCATGGCGGCGTTAAGCCGGATGGCAAGCGATAATCACAGGAAGATCTCGATCCTGCCGGGCGATACTGTCATCTTTTCTTCTCATCCCATACCGGGCAATGAGAAAGCCGTTACCAATGTGATCAATGAACTGCAGATGAAGGGTGCGGACGTGATCTTCCAGGATGTGCATGTCTCCGGACACGCCTGCCAGGAGGAGATCAAGCTGATCTACAGTCTGGTGAAACCGAAATATGCCGTGCCTATCCACGGGGAGTACAAGCACCGGAAAGCGCAGGCGAAGGTTGCGGCGGATCTGGGTATTCCGAAGGAGAATATTTTCATGATACAGTCCGGGGATGTGCTGGAACTGGACAACGAGAAGGCGGAAGTGATCGGGAAGGTGCCTGTGGGTGCGATTCTGGTAGACGGCCTTGGAGTAGGTGACGTGGGAAATGTGGTGCTGCGCGACAGGCAGCATCTGGCGGAGGACGGTATCCTGATCGTAGTACTGGCTCTGGATTCTTACAGCGATCGTCTGGTATCCGGTCCGGACATCGTGTCCCGCGGATTCGTGTATGTGCGTGAATCGGATGAGCTGTTGGATGAGGCGCGGCTGCTTGTAGACGAGGCGGTTCACGGCTGCCTGAGCAGAGGCCAGTCTGACTGGGGAAAGATCAAATCCTCGATCAAGGATGTACTTAGTGAGTTTGTGTGGAAGAAGACGAAGAGACGTCCGATGATCCTGCCGATCATCATGGAGGTCTGAGCAGGATACTTATGAAACGGGTCCGCACACTCGCTGTGCCGGGCGGCCGTATGGAGGGAACAGCGATATGACGGCAAATGATGTTATGGGGGCTGCCAGGAAACTTGCGGGAATCATTCGGGAAACTGATGTATACAAGGAATATCTGTATCAGCGGGAGGAGTTGAAAAGACAGCCGGAGCTTTATGTCCAGGTTAACGAATACCGGCAGAAAAACTTTGATATCCAGACAGAGTCGGATGGAACGGAGCTGTTTGACCGGATGGAAGCATTTGAACGGGAGTACCGGGAATTTAGGGAAAATCCGGCGGTCGATGAGTTTCTGAGGGCTGAACTGGCTTTCTGCCGGATGATGCAGGAGATGAACGTGCTGCTTACGGCGGAGATTGATTTTGAATAGAGGATTGCGGAGGATGAGAGGTCAGATATGAAAGCTAAGTACATTATAGGTTCACTGGCGGAGCTGATCATTAAGATCGCGGTTTTAATATTTATTGCGACGTTCGTTATCAGAACGGCGACGGCGGCCTATGATTACGGATTCCGTGTATTTGCGGAGGAACCGTTGTCAGTCGGTGAAGGCAGAGTCATCAGCGTGTCCATCGGGAATGCGGATACGGCCAAAGAGGTGGGACAGATGCTGCAGGAAAGAGGATTGATCCGGGACGCGAATCTTTTCAGGATCCAGGAGCTGTTGTCCGAGCATCACGGTAAGATCCAGCCGGGCGTCTATGACCTGAACACAGCGATGACTGCACAGGAGATGTTGGAAGTGATTGCCGCCGAACCCGAAGAGGATGAGGAAGAGGCGCAGGAGTAGGAAAGGAAACGAGTGCAATGACAGGAGATGAGCGCATGAATGCGTTTATTGATTCTTTGGACCCCGGAAATACGCCTTTCTTAAACGAGATAGAGCAGGAAGCAAAGAGAACCAATGTGCCGATTATCCGCACGCAGGTACAGAGTCTGCTCAGACTGCTGCTTGCGATGAGGAAGCCGACGTCGATTCTGGAGGTTGGCTGCGCCATTGGTTTTTCTGCGCTTCTGATGAGTGAATACGGGCCGGAGGATTGCCATATTACGACCATAGAGAACTATGAGAAAAGGATTCCCGTGGCCAGGGAGAATTTCCGGCGGGCCGGGAAAGAGGATAAGATCACGCTGCTGGAAGGAGACGCGGCGGATATTCTGAGGGAGCTTGCGAGGCCCTATGACATGATCTTTATGGATGCGGCGAAGGGGCAGTATATTCATTTCCTGCCGGATGTGCTGCGGCTGCTTTCGCCTGGCGGGATACTGTTGTCGGATAACGTGCTGCAGGACGGTGATATTCTGGAATCCCGGTTTGCGGTGACGAGAAGGAACCGGACGATCCACAGCCGTATGCGGGAGTATCTGTATGAGTTGAAGCATCATCCGGAGTTGGAGACGGTGATCCTGCCGGTGGGAGATGGCGTGACGGTCAGCGTTAAGAGAGGATAGGCAGGGCAGGAGAGATATGAGCACAGAGATAGATAAGAGAAACAGGAAACCGGAATTGCTG
This sequence comes from uncultured Lachnospiraceae bacterium, assembly GCA_947564645.1. Classification (GTDB taxonomy): domain Bacteria; phylum Bacillota; class Clostridia; order Lachnospirales; family Lachnospiraceae; genus UBA3282. The sequence goes on along the minus strand of CANOCU010000035.1, from coordinate 18,989 downwards.
GTCCCGGCGAGCAGCTTAGAGGTGCTGAAGACGGCGGTGATCTTCGGGGCGGACGCGGTCTATATAGGGGGCGAGGCGTTCGGTCTGCGCGCCAAGGCCAAGAACTTTACGCAGGAGGAGATGGCGGAGGGGATCGCTTTTGCCCATGAGAGAGGCGTGCGGGTGCATGTGACGGCCAATATTCTGGCCCATAACTATGATCTGGAGGGAGCACGGGCGTATTTTCAGGAGTTAAAAGCGCTAAGGCCCGATGCGCTGATCATTGCCGATCCGGGTATGTTCCTGCTGGCGCGGGAGATCTGTCCGGAGATCGATATCCATATATCAACGCAGGCCAACAACACGAATTATATGACATACCGTTTCTGGCACGAACAGGGAGCAAGAAGGGTGGTGTCAGCCAGGGAGCTGTCTTTGGCGGAGATCCGGGAGATCCGGGAGAGGATTCCGGAAGAGCTAGAGATCGAGAGCTTTATCCATGGAGCCATGTGCATCTCCTATTCGGGGCGGTGTCTTTTGAGCAGCTACTTTACGGGCCGGGACGCCAATCATGGGGCCTGCACTCATCCCTGCCGCTGGAAGTACGCGGTGGTGGAGGAGACCAGGCCGGGAGAGTATCTGCCGGTCTATGAGAATGAGCGGGGGACTTATATTTTTAACTCCAAGGATCTGTGCATGATCGGGCATATTCCGGAGATGATCGAGGCCGGTATCGACAGCTTTAAGATCGAGGGGCGGATGAAGACGGCGCTCTATGTGGCGACGGTGGCGCGCACTTACCGCCGGGCGATCGACGACTGCCTGGAATCCGTGGAGAAGTACCGGGCCAATATGGAATGGTATCTGGCGGAGATCGCCAAGTGCACTTACAGACAGTTCACGACGGGATTTTATTTCGGAAAGCCGGACGAGACGACGCAGATCTATGACAACAGTACTTATGTGAATGAATATACGTATCTGGGGATCGTGGGGGAGATCGTGCAGACTGCGGGAATATGCTGCGCCCGCATCGGGCAGCGCAATAAGTTCTGCGTCGGAGATGAGATCGAGATCATGAAGCAGGACGGAAGCAATGTGCCGGTTAAGGTGCTGGCCATGTACGACGAAACAGGCGGGAGCGTGGAATCCTGTCCGCATTCGAAGCAGGTCATCGATGTGGCGCTCTCCGTAATACCGGAGCGGTTTGATATTCTGCGGGTGGAAAATGTGTGACGGTACGGCCGCATCTGGCGCGACGACCATGCCGGAATATGCCAGATGGAAAGGATCTGCATTTCCGGGACATGTATTGCGGTCTGAACAGGAAAAAGGCGTTCCCGACCGCAAAATCCGTCAGAAATCACAAAATTTAAATTATGGTATTGCATTTTTGAAAAAAGTAGGGTATTTTATAGAAAGGTCGTTGACCTGCATAACGGTATCCAGAACGATGGTGTTCCAAAAGGTTTATTTTTGGAACATTTTTTTATGCGCAGGCCCAGACAGAGGAATATTGCTGATCCATATGAGGAGGAGAAAAATGAGCAAAGTGTTTAATGTGGAAGAGATCTTCGGAAAGAACGTGTTCACGCTCGGCAAGATGAAGGAGAGACTGCCGAAGAACGTGTACAAGGAAGTGGTCAAGGTGATGAACGAGGGCGGCGAGCTGTCCAAAGCGACCGCGAATGTCGTTGCCAAGGAAATGAAGGACTGGGCGGTGGAGAACGGCGCGACGCATTATACACACTGGTTCCAGCCGCTGACCGGTATTACGGCGGAGAAGCATGATGCGTTTGTGGCGCATCCCGACGAGGAAGGAAAAATGCTGACGGAGTTTTCCGGCAAGGAGCTGATCAAGGGCGAGCCGGATGCATCTTCTTTCCCTTCCGGCGGACTGCGCGCTACTTTCGAGGCGAGAGGCTATACGGCATGGGACATTACGTCGCCGGCTTTCCTGAAGGAATCGGGATGCGGTACGATCCTCTGTATCCCCACGGCCTTCTGTTCCTATACGGGTGAAGCGCTTGACAAGAAGACGCCGCTTCTGCGTTCCATGGAGGCGTTAAGCGAGCAGGCGCTGCGTATCGTCCGTCTGTTCGGCAATACGGAGGCTACCAAGGTTACCGCATCCGTCGGACCGGAGCAGGAATACTTCCTGGTGGATAAGGACCTGTATATGCGCAGAACGGATCTGATGTTCGCGGGGCGTACACTGTTCGGTGCGCCGGCACCGAAAGGCCAGGAGATGGAGGATCATTACTTCGGCGTTATCAGGGAGCGCGTGGGCGCTTATATGAAAGATCTGAACGAGGAGCTGTGGAAGTTGGGCGTCACGGCCAAGACCCAGCATAATGAGGTGGCGCCGGCACAGCATGAACTGGCTCCCATCTATGAGACGGCTAATATCGCCGTGGACCACAATCAGCTTGTGATGGAAGCCATGAAGAGAGTGGCGATCCGCCACGGTATGAGATGTCTGCTCCATGAGAAACCTTATGCGGGCGTCAACGGTTCCGGCAAACATAATAACTGGTCGATCACCACGGACAACGGTGTGAACCTGTTGGATCCGGGCGATACGCCGAACCGGAATATACAGTTCCTGCTGGTGCTGGCCTGCATCATGAAGGCAGTGGATACCCACGCGGATCTGCTCCGTCAGTCTGCATCGGATGTGGGGAACGACCACAGACTGGGCGCCAATGAGGCGCCGCCGGCGATCATCTCTATTTTCCTCGGAGAGCAGCTGGAGGACGTGGTCGATCAGCTGATCGAGACAGGCGAGGCGACCAGTGTCAAGGAGGGCGGCAGACTGCGCACCGGTGTAAAGACGCTGCCCGATTTCAAGAAGGACGCCACGGACAGAAACAGGACTTCGCCCTTCGCTTTTACAGGGAACAAGTTTGAGTTCCGTATGGTCGGTTCGGCGGATTCCATTGCCAGCCCGAACACCACGCTGAATGCGATCGTGGCGGAAGCTTTCTGTGAGGCGGCGGATCGATTGGAGCAGGTAGAACAGAAGGACCTGGAGCTTGCGATCCACGATCTGATCAAGGAATATATGGCAGAGCACCAGAGAATCATCTTCAACGGCAACGGCTACGCGGATGAGTGGGTGGAGGAAGCAGCAAGAAGGGGGCTGCCGAATATCAAATCCATGATCGAGGCGGCGTCGACACTGACGACGGATAAGGCCGTCAGACTGTTTGAGAAATTCCGTATCTTTACGAGAGTAGAGCTGCAGTCCCGCGAGGAGATCATCTATGAGACCTATGCAAAGACCATCAACATAGAAGCCCTCGCCATGATCGATATGGCGGGCAAGCAGATCATTCCGGCGGTGGTGAAATATTCGAAGTGTCTGGCGGACACGGTGAACGCCGTAAAGGAAGCGGGTGCGGATCCGGTAGTGCAGCTGGAACTTTTATTGAAGGTGAATGCAAGACTGGCAGCTATGCAGACGGCTCTGCGTCGTTTGGAAGAGGTGGAGGAAGAGGCTTCTGCCATGACAGACGCCAAGGCACAGGCATTCTTCTACAAGGATACGGTGAAGGCTGCCATGGAAGAGCTGCGCGCGCCGGCAGATGAGCTGGAGATGATCGTTGACAAGAAGGTGTGGCCGATCCCGACTTATGGGGAGCTGATGTACGAGATTTAGTGTAAGTTGCGGCCGCCCCGTGTGGTGACACAAGATATGAGTACTTCCCGGGGGAAACGGAATTTGAGGCTGTTTCCCTCGACTCCTTAAGGCCTGGAGGGAAAATTAAAAAAAATTTTGAAAAATCAGAAAAAAATTTATAAAAACACTTGCAAAAAGAAAGAATATCCTTTATAATTGCTAATTGTTGATGGGCTATCGCCAAACGGTAAGGCAACGGACTCTGACTCCGTCATTTCAAGGTTCGAATCCTTGTAGCCCAGTGTAGAAACCCCGGTGAGGATGACTTGCCGGGGTCTTTTGATGTCCGGAAACACCTTTTTTCCAACAGAAAGATATTGTTTCAAAGAGGATTATCTGGTATATTATGTTTAAATACATGACATAGAGTATGACCATATATTGACATTTCCATGATAATCTTTATACTAAAATATAATCACTGTTGTACAAAGGAGGATATCATGAGTCTTGTCAATACACCATATGATGACGTATTCCGTACACTGCTAAATGATTGCAGCAGCCTGATCATACCCCTGATCAATGAAGTGTTCGGGGAGCGGTATACGGGAAAAGAACAGATCGTTTTTTCGCAGAATGAACATTTTATGAACCGTCAGGACGGGAAAGAAGAGGAGAGGATAACAGACACAAGTTTTAAGATAATCTCAGGGACAGGGTCAAAGAAGTACCATTGGGAGTGCCAGAGCAGTACGGACAGCAGTATGCTGGTACGGTTTTTTGAATACGATACCCAGCTTGCGTTAGACGAGGGTGAGATAAAGAGAAATGTCCTTACAGTGACGCTGCCGCATTCTGCGGTACTGTTCTTACGGTGTGACAGTGCGACACCGGACCGGATGGAAATCGAGATCATTACGCCGGGCGGCACGGTCAGCTATGGCATCCCCGTAATGAAATCGCAGCAGTACAGCAAAGAAGAGATCTTTGAGAAAGGGCTTTTATTCCTGATCCCATTCTATATCTTTTCATATGAGAGCCGTTTTCAGGAATATAATGAGGACAGGGATAAATTAAAGGAGCTGCAGGGAGAATATAAGGATATAGCAGAACGGATCGAACAGTTGATGAACGATGGGGTCATCAGTGAATATACGAAATGTACCATCATGGATATGTCTGATAAGGTACTGGTGCATATCGCCAGGAGATACGAAAATGTCAGGGAAGGAGTGAAACAGGTCATGGGTGGAAGAGTTCTTGATTATGAGGCAAAGAGGATTAAAAATGAAGGTATAATTGAGGGCAGAGCAGAAGGCCGGGAAGAAGGCCGAGCAGAGGGCAAGGCAGAGGGCATTGTTGAGACGGGCATGGATCTGGGTCTTTCGGATAAAGAGATTCTGAACAGGCTCCAGATCAAGCTGAATATATCCCTGCAAGTAGCGCAGGAGTATTTTTCGAAATATGGGAAGCAGACTGTATAAAAGTAAGCAGAGGATATACAGAAATATGTTGAATTGAATTATTGGAAAATGATCAGGGACAGGCGAAAGAGCCTGTCCCTGATTTCGGTCAGACGTACAGAAGGAAAAAGAAAGTGAATTTCGGACGGTCATTTTTAGCAGTATTCTTTCGGGCTTTGCCTCCACTTTTTCCAACTGGCTGCTGGGACATTACGGGACGGATGCGATAGCGGCTATGTCGGCGGCAGGGAAGACGACTATGCTGATTGCCATGATTCAGATGGGTATCTGGGAAAAACTCAGAATAAAAGATATGTTGGGGGTATTAAAGAATTACTGTTCTTTGCGATAGTACCATAGAACGCTGCTTCGAGTCATTGGTCATCAGGGCGTACAATGTCTGTCCTGTCATATTATAAGCGGACATTCCCATAAGCGCATGCAACAGATCTAACAGCGGGATTAATAATGCCCCCTGCCGCAGCAGTGACATAACCGTTGCCCGGAAAGCATCCCCGGAAGCCTTCCGTATGACCTCCTTCATACGCAGAATATCCTTCGCTCCGTAATTGTATGCCAGCAAAGGCTGTATCCCCAGTAATGATAAGAGCCTTTTGCCACGATTCTTCCATGGCAAAAGGCTCTGTCTATGATGCCTGTTATTTCAATGCTTCTTCAATGATTGCCTGCTTCGCGGCAGCTTTCTTGTCCGCGATACGCTTCTGAACTTCGACCATCTCATCTTTGTTGAGGGAGCAAAACCTCATTGCAATCAGTGTGATAACCCATCCAATCAGGGGGAAGCCGAACATCAATACCATTGTCATCCAGAAAACGCCTCCGGTCAGCTCATCGGTGGGCTGCGGCATTGTCTCGCGGTATCCGATTAACGTGACCGCACCCGTGGCAATCAGCGCGCTGACGGAGGAGACAAGCTTGTCAATCAGGCTATAGACGCCGGATACGACGGCCGGTATGTATTTTCCGCCCCGGTCAAGTTCATAGTCGATGACGTCGGCCATAAACGCGGTGTTTCCGGTTGTGACACACATTTTCGTGGCATTTTGGGCCAATGTCAAAACCACGTAGACGATCATCAGCGGCATGGCGGTTGAAATAGCCCTGGTATTGCCGCCCATGTGCAGGAAGACAAAGAATAGAATCATAGCGCCGGTCACATAGATGCACATATAGGTCCAGGTGACAATTGTTTTTTTGCTGCCGTGTTTGCCGGCGTATTTTGCGCCGATAAAAGCGAAGATAATCGACGGGATAATACTGATGGTGGTCAACATGGTGGAAATCGAGATATCGCCGATGATAATGCCGCCCAGCATGGTGCCGATGATGGACTGGCTCGCCACCTGCTGCGCGATTTTATCCGATGCGCCGGAGGCGATATAGCACTGCAGGGGCCGATTGTTTTTGAGCACGTCAATCATGTCTTTCAGTTTGAGCTTTTCTTTTTTTGCGGTTGTTCCCACGAAGTTCTCCGGCTTGTCAAATGCTGAAATTCCGATGCATACTAAAACGATTCCGACGGCGGAAAACCCGACTGCTATCCAGCAGGCAGATGCCAGAAATTCGAGGTTATAGCCGCCATATTTTGGCATCAGCGACATGAAGTAAATCACATTCAGAGCGATGGGAATCACATAGTTAAAAATGGTGACAAAGACACCGACCAGCGGGCGCTGCTTCGGTTCGTTTGTTATAAGCGGTGACAGGGTCTGGCTTGTCATGTTATAAAGCGTGTAGCCGATAATATAAATCACATAAAGCACCACGAAGGTTACGACTCCGTGTCCCTTGCCTGCGGCCCAGTTAAACATCATCAGAAGGGCGAAAACCATGATGGCCCACCCGCTGACGAGAAGGATGCGGACTTTGCCGAACCGGGTATTGACCTTGTCGTAGACAAAGGCGAGCAGCGGGTCCGTGACTGCGTCGAAAATGCGTGTAAACGTCAAGATAACTCCAACGGCGACGGTCGCAATGCCGAATCCGATGTTCGCGGTATAGCTTGCGAGACCGATCAGGGAATAAAACTCATCCCGATAAATGCGCCTGTGGAAACCAATATAATCTGCCACAGACTGGCCCGGCGGTACTGTACGCCGCCAATTTCACTCTGGCCTGTTTTCTTTTCATTTGCCATAACAATACTCCTCCATCCTCCATATAGATAATTTGCTATTCCTGCTCTGATTATATAATAAATACAGGCAGGAAGAGTTTGTAAATTCGGCAATATGTATCAAAATTTCATCTATTCTTAAGAAAAACAAAAAGAAGACGAGGATATGGATTTTAAAAGTGTAGCGGGAAAAGTTGCAATCATGACGGGCGTGAGCCGTGGAATCGGGGAGGCGATTGCGCGCGTGTACGGAGAAAACGGAAAGCTACGTAATCACAGCTTTCCGTTTTGTTTGCGGTATTCGCTGGGGGACATGCCGATGTGCTTCTGGAAGCAGGAATAGAAATAGCTGCGGTTGCCGAACGCAAGGCTGTCGCTGATCGACTGGATGCTGTCCGTGGTTCCGGCTAAGAGAAGTTTGGCCTGTTCTAATTTTTCTTTCAATATATAATCGTTGACACTGCATCCCATTTCCTTTTTGAACTTGTGGGAAAAATAGTATTCCGAATAGCCGGTGCGGTTCGCGAGTTCCCCGATGGAGAGCGACTCCGTAATATGCGTGCGGATGTATTCGCAGGAGCTTAAGATGGCGGCGGAGACGAAGGAGCTGTTTTTCATGTCCTGCATCCGGCCGACATAGTCCTCGAGCATCACAAAGCTCAAATCGGTCAGTTCCGTGATGGAATTGCACGCTTCGAATTTCTGGGCATAGTAATCGTTTAAGTCGTAGGAAATCGCGGGAGGCAGGCCACCCCGGATGCAGGAGCGTGAGCACAGCGTGAGTAGGACAATGCAGTTGTTTTTCTTGTTCCGGAGAGAGTCGCCCGAATCGGTTTTCATGCCGTCACTGAGGGAAAAAGCGCGGTCGAGCGCTTCCCGGTATCGCGGATCTCCGTTCTCAAGCATTTTGCACAGCTGCTGTTCGGAGAGCCAGATTCCGCCGTGTCCGGGATTTTCTGTCTGTGCGGCATAAGTTTGTCCAGGAGCGGCGGTGGTTAAGTAGGAGACGTCGTGGAGAGAAATTTTTTCGCGGTTTAGGCAGTAGTGGAGCATCACAGCGTACTGGTTTAAGATATTGGTCGGAATCACCGGAATCTCCTCAAATATTTTAAATATCGTCGCGCGCAGCTTTACGGTGAGTTCAAAGGAATCCAGTTTTTTGCGAATCAGCATGTGCGTATCGCGTCCGCCGAGAACTGGCCCAATCAGATGGCAGCTCGCAGGCTGCATATCGGAAAAGACAAAACTTGCAATCCACAACAGGTTCGATTCGGCCTCGATGATGACGGGTGTCCGTTTCCCGTCGGCGAGAAACTGCCGTATGCGGTCGCCCAATCCCATATAAGCAAAAAAATCTCCCGAGAACAAATCTTTCTGCCAGTTCGTGGAGACAAGGTTTAAGGATGCGTCGTCATAGAAATCTCCATTCCGGAGCGTTTACGCGACGGGATGCCGTCAAGGCTTATTTGTGACGCTCCGGCACAAATAGCTGTGTGATTAATGCTCTGCGGAGACATGTGCACAAATGAAAAAACATGTTCCGATAAATACACAGGGTTCATTTTATAAATGAATAATAACACATCTTCATGAAAAGCAGAACGGGGAAAGCGCATAAAAATGTTAAAAGTATAATTATCCAGTGACGGAGAGCGTGAACCGCTGCAGGTACTCCGCGATTACTTCGGGGGATTCTTCCATGCCGCTTCGCAGCCAATACTCAATGGTGCCGGCAATTCCGCCTGCGATATAGCTGAAATGCAGCACGGACAGGGATGGATTCACGTCGACGGGGGCTTTGGAGGACAGCTCACAGATTTCTTTTACGGTAATTTTTGCGAGCGGTTTTTCTTTGAGCAGTTCCAGAAATGTGTGCTGGCTATTTATATCAAAGAATTTGTTGACGTCTGTGACGAGATGACGCGCAGATATGACAATCCTCTGTATATTCCCGAGGAGGAGTTTTCGGATGTCCAGGCATATCTGTTCGGTGTGGATACGGGGGATGCGGCGCTTAAAGTCCCGCAGGACGTGGAGGAATACGGGTGGTACAACCGGACCATGCAGTCCATGATGCCGCTTCTTGTCTCACGGTACGGAACCGATGGCTTACAGGCGGTCTGCAGTGAGCGGAAGGAAGAGGACACCATGCTCTTTGGAACATTCGGGTTCCGTATTCTGATGGATACGCCGATGATAACGCGCAGGGACGGCGTGTGGAAGGCGGGGAGGCGTCTCAATGGGGACGAGGCGGCGAGCCTGAAATTCGAAAAACCTCAGCTTCGAAAGATAAGGCTGCACGCGTTTGTGTAGAGCGGTTCCCGAAATATTCAGGTGAGATAATCCCGCAGGAGTTCATAGTCTGTGCTGTCTTCGCACAGAATTTCAGCGTCATTTAAGAGCGCCGGCTGCCCTTGGAGGGAGGCAAAAATATATTGGCACAGCGCAGATTTGAGCGCCAGCCGGTCTCCTTCCGGGGAAAGGAATGTGACGTCTGCGCAGCATTCCCGCACTTTGATAATAAAATCCGACAGATTGATGTTTTCTTTGAGTTTCATAAGATAAAATTACGTCCTTTCGTTGTTTGCCGCTGTTCCCCTCAGGGAACAGGGGCGTGCGTTCATTTGTTCACTGAGGGATTGACTCGATTATGTCATTGTTTTGTTCCGGCGCTGCAAACCGCACCTGTAAGACTCATAACGATTTGTGCCATTTCCTCGGCGCTGCGGCGGTCGTCCTCCGCAATCCAGTTTTGCAGGAGTCGGTAACTGCCATAAAGGGCGAAGGAGGCAATGTCCTCGTCATACCGATGGTCATCTGCCGCCTTCCTGTATTCTGCAAGCAGCACTTCAATTTTCGGAAGAGAGAACAGCCGATGTGCAAAAGTCTCGTCGAAATTGTTTTGAATCAGCAGCCGGGAGATCTCCAGATTTTGCTCCATATAGGAAAATATCAGTGTGACCCGGTGCAGTACACCGGCGCTGTCACACAGCTCGGCACTTTCAATGGCATCGGCAATGTCCTTTATATACCAGTCACGAATCTCCGCCAGTACATCATACTGGCTGCCGTAATGATTGTAAAAAGTCGTGCGGTTGATGCCCGCAATATCACAAAGCTCACGGATGGAGATTTTATGAATATCCTGTTTTTTCAGCAGACTGATCAAGGCGCGATGGATTAGTTCCTTGGTCAGGGCAATTCTCTGGTTTGGCTTCATTCCCATAATCATTCCTCTCAACACTTTCGTTTCATCTGTCGGTTGCAACTTCAACACCTGTTGAGTATAATTATAATCAAAAAGACAACGAAAATCAAGGAGGAAGTTTATGTTTTATGAATATGTAGTAGTCGCAATCGCCGCCATGCTGGCTGGTGTTGGCACAGGACTGGTCGGGCTTAGCGCGGCAACAGCCATGGTTCCGCTGATGATCGTGCTGTGTCCCACCTTCGGCGGTGAGCATGGCGCTTATATGGCAACGGCCATTGCCCTTGCCAGTGATGTCCTCGGCTCTGCCGTTACCACGGCGGTGTATGCTAAGAATAAAAAAATCGACCTGAAGCACGGCTGGCTCATTGCCGCCTGCATCATCGGTATGTGTACAGTCGGTTCCATTGCAGCCTATTTTACCCATCAAGAGGTGCTTGGGGGCTTTTCCCTTATTCTGTGCGTTTTCATCGGCATCCGGTTCCTTGTGAGTCCGGATTCCAAGGAGCGCCCGGAAAAGGACGCAAAAACCAAGCTGACCATTAAGGAAATCGCAGTATCTCTGTTCTATGGCCTGTCTATTGGTTTTGGCACCGGCTTTTTCGGCTCCGGCGGTGGTATGATGATGCTCATCGTGTTCACTGCCATGCTGGGCTATGAGCGTAAGACTGCCGTTGGCACCTCCACATTTATTATGACCTTCACGGCGTTGATCGCATCGGTGAGCCATATCCTCATTGAGCCCACCATCGTGCTGGAGTGCTGGAGGTTCCTCGTTCTTGCCATTGTGGTTGCCACTTTCTTCTCCCTTGTCAGCGCGCAGTTTGCCAATAAGGTCAAGGGCAAAGTCGTAGGTTATGTGACAGGTGCGATCCTGCTGGTTTTGGGCCTGTCCATGATTATCATCAACAATATAGATAAAATCAACGTGCCTTAATCTGCTGGAGTTTCTGAGACTGTTCGACATTTACAGCGGCTATATCGTTGCCTGCCCTGCGGTTCTGGTCACCATCCGCTTTACGACCAAGGTTCCTCCCACGAAAAGACCATCCGCAAGATGGAGGGGAAGAACCTCTGGCTGGGGGTTTCTCTGGGTGACTGGCTGGCAATGGGAAAGGATATGGCATGGCAGGCACAGCATAATAATCCCATATCCAATTCCTTTATCGTGCATGACTTAAAAGTGCTAAACGAGACGGCAAAAGCGCTTGGCTATGAGGAGGACGCCGCGCGTTACGGCGCGCAGTATCAGGCGACGAGGGACGCCTATATGAAGATGTTTGTCAGGGAGGACGGCGATGTGGCGGACGATTATCAGTCGGCTTATATCATGGCCTTGAAATTTGTCATTCCGGAGGGAGAACTGCGTCAGAAGGTTCTGAAGAAATATGCAGACAACGTCTGCAGGGAAGGTCTGACGACGGGATTCTTCGCTACACAGCATCTGCTGCCTATGCTGATCGAGGCGGGAGAGCGGGAACTTGCCTATGATATTCTGTTGCAGGAAGGGTGTCCGGGATGGATGTACCAGATTGACCGCGGGGCAACTACCACCTGGGAGCGGTGGGACGCCATCCGCGAGGACGGAACCGTGAACGAAGATAAAATCACGGACGATAATATGGTTTCCTTCAACCACTATGCATTCGGCAGTGTGGGAGAATTTTATTACCAATACATTTTAGGAATCAAGCCTCTTGCGCCCGGTTATCGGAAGGTAAAGATAAAACCTTATCCGGACAGGCGGCTTGGCGGCGTGTCGGGAAGCTATCTGTCCCGGGCGGGGGAAATCAAGTCGGCATGGAGGTATGAAGGCGATATGCTCAAAATGACGGTTACCGTGCCGATGGAAGCGGAGATTTATCTTCCGGACGGAAGAGTGGAAAAGGTAGAAAAAGGAGAATACAGCTATGAAATACTTTTGTAATCCAATCAATGTGAATTACCGTTATCAGTTTAATGCTGACCCGCGCAAACCTAAGACGCAGATATGCAGGGAAGCGGCGGACCCGTCCATGATTTGTTTTCAGGGGAAATACTATATTTTTGCGTCCATGAGCTTAAGCGTGTGGGTATCGGAGGATATGGCGCACTGGGAGAGCCACCGCCTGCCGGACAATCTGCCGCTGTACGATTATGCACCGGACGTCAGGGTGGTCGGCGAATATGTGTACTTCTGTGCCTCTAAGCGCGGGGAGGTATGCAACCGTTACCGGACGAAGGATATCATAAACGGACCCTATGAAGAAATCGCGGGCAATTTTGATTTCTGGGATCCGAATCTGTTTTGTGATGATGACGGGAGAATCTATTTTTACTGGGGCTGTTCTAATGCCACGCCGCTCTGGGGCGTAGAGCTTGACCCGGAAACCATGCTGCCCCTCGGGGAGCGGACTGCCCTGCTTGACGGTGACGCATGGAATAAGGGGTTTGAGCGTGTAGGAGAAGACCATTGCCGGTATCCGAAGAGCGAGGAGGAAATCGATGCCGCGCTGGAAGGATTTTTCCGGACGCAGGGACAGATACCGAAAGAACAGATTCCACAGGAGTATATCCCCTTAATCAGAGGTATGTTAAGCGACAAGCCCTATATAGAAGGGGCATGGATGGACAAATATCAGGGCAGGTACTATTTGCAGTATGCTTTTGCCGGGACGCAGTACAATATTTACGGGGACGGTGTTTATGTGAGCAATTCCCCGTTAGGACCGTTTGCATTGGCGGATAACAACCCTTATTCTTATAAACCGGGCGGTTTCCTGCCGGGAGCCGGGCATGGTTCCACCATGTGGGATCTGCAGGGAAACTTATGGCATACGGCAACCATGCGCATCAGTAAAAATCATGATTTTGAGCGGCGTGTGGGAATCTGGCAGGCGGGATTTGACGAAGACGGGGAACTTTTCTGCAACCAGCGTTACGGGGACTGGCCCATGCAGGTGGAAGAAGGTAGAACGGATCCGTGGAAAGAGCCGGAATGGTATCTGCTAAGTTATGGCAAGACAGCGTCGGCGTCTTCTTCTACGGAGGGAAACGAACCGGAACGCGCCACAGACGAAAACGTGCAGACATGGTGGCGTGCGGCGTCCGCACAGAGCGGTGAGTGGCTGCAGGTTGACTTAGGGAACGTGTATACGGTAAATGCGGTGCAGGTTAATTTTGCGGACGATGCGATTAACATTCCGGTTCCGGGGAAGATTCGCGGAACGACGCAGGCGCGCTATATTGAAGAGAAAGATTATGTGACGCGCTGGAAGCTGGAAGGTTCACTGGACGGGAAGCATTACTTTATGATAGAGGATAAATCGGCGGCTAAGACGGATTTACCTCATGATTTCATCGTGTGGGAAGACGGGTTACAGGTGCGTTTTCTGAAACTGACCGTGATAGAAGTACCCTATGGGCAGCAGGCTTGTATCTCCGGTCTGCGGGTATTCGGCACGGGAGACGGAGCGAAACCAAGGATGCCGGAATTTGAAGCGGTCAGGGAAAACGAACTGGATATGACGGTGAAGATTGCGGCGGATGATGCTATAGGACATAATATTTTATGGGGCAGCAGTCCCGACAAGCTCTATCACAGCTATATGGTTTTTGAAGACAGCAAACGGATCGGCGCACTGGTAAAGGGACGGGAATATTACGTGCGTGTGGACGCCTTTAACGAAAACGGTATTACACGGGGTAACACCGTGAAACTGAAAGAAAGGTAAAGGGCGAGTTATTATGCTGAACATAAGTTTACAGGGTATTTCGGACAAGGAACAGTGGGAAGAGAAAGGATATCGGCTTCCGGCCTATGATGTGGAACAGATGAGTTCGGCGACAAAAGAGAATCCGTTCTGGATTCATTTCGGGGCGGGGAATCTGTTCCGTGCATTCCATGCGGCAGTTGTCCAGAAGCTGCTGGGCAGCGGAACGCTGGACAGAGGGCTGATCGTTGCGGAGGGTTTCGACTATGAGATTGTGGAGAAGATGTACGCGCCCCATGATAATCTGGGAATTGCCGTGACGCTGAAAGCAGACGGGACAATCGGTAAAGAGGTGATCGGCAGCGTGGCACAGGCTCTGCCGTTAGATTCCTCTGACGAGGTTTCGTATGAACGGCTTAAGGAAATTTTCACGGCGGATTCTTTACAGATGGCGACTTTTACGATCACGGAGAAGGGATATAGCCTCGTCAATGGCAAAGGGGAATATCTGCCGGACGTGGCGGCGGATTTTGCGGCAGGACCGGAGAGGCCGGTAAGCTATATGGGCAAAGTCTCCGCGCTTCTCTATGCCAGATACTGCGCAGGAAAGAAGCCTGTTGCCATGGTCAGCACAGACAACTGTTCCCATAACGGGGATAAGCTGTATGCGGCGGTTTTGGCATTTGCAAAAGCCTGGGCGGAAAACGGAACAGTAGAAAAAGGATTTATGGAATATATAAATGCAGATAAAGTTTCTTTCCCGTGGAGCATGATTGACAAAATTACACCAAGGCCGGATGCCTCCGTGGAGAAAATCCTGCAGGAAGACGGGGTGGATGGGCTGGACGCAGTAGTCACTTCAAAGAATACCTATGCTGCGCCTTTCGTGAATGCGGAAGAGACGCAGTATCTGGTCATTGAGGACAATTTTCCCAATGGACGCCCGACGCTGGAAGAAGGAGGGATACTTTTTACAGACCAGGAAACAGTGGATAAGGTCGAGAAGATGAAAGTATGTACCTGCTTAAATCCACTGCACACCTGTCTTGCCGTTTTCGGCTGTCTGCTGGGATACACAAAGATATCGGACGAGATGAAGGACAGGGAACTTGTGAAACTGGTAGAAACGGTGGGATATCAGGAAGGGCTTCCGGTGGTGGTTGATCCGGGCATTTTGGATCCGAAGGAATTTATTGATACGGTACTTAAGGTGCGCGTGCCGAATCCGTTCATGCCCGACACGCCTCAGAGAATCGCGACGGACACTTCCCAGAAGCTCTCCATCCGATTTGGGGAGACGATCAAAGCTTATCAGACGGATACGGCGCTGCGCGTGGAGGATTTAAAGATGATTCCGCTCGTGTTTGCTGGGTGGCTGAGGTATCTGATGGCGGTGGACGATGAGGGGAAGCCTTTTGAGCTGAGTCCTGATCCACTGCTCGCGGAACTGCAGCCCCGGATGGCGGGAATCAGGCCGGGGGATACGGCGGTGGAAGAGACCATAAAACCGATCATGGAAAATGCGGAGATATTTGGTGTAAACCTGTATGAAGCGGGGCTGGCGGACAGAGTTTGCGGCTATTTCAGGGAGATGAATGCCGGAGCAGGCGCAGTTCGCAGTACATTGAAAAAATATGTTTCGGGAGGGGGAGGTATTTGATGAAAAAGTTTATGGATAAGGATTTTCTGCTTACCACCGGAACCGCAAAGAAACTATATCATGAATATGCCGCCGGAATGGAGATTTCCGCTTTGCAGAGCTGAAGACGGAGCCCGGGTAAAGGAGATCGCACCCTATATTGGGGATCTGGAATCTACAACGGAGCGATATTATATTGCTATCCGCAAAAAGGTTGTGGAGGATGGTGAGACACAGCAGGTTGTTATGGTACCGACGCCCATGAAAAAGGAAGAGAAAATAAAGGGGGAAGATCCGGGTGACAGGAGGGGAAAAACTTATGTAGGATTGTTTAATATAAAGTGATGGCAAAAGAGACTATTATAAAGAAGTTTGGTATGGTATATTATAAGAAGGTATAGTGTGTAGAATATGTCGAAACGGTATGGAGGTGATACGGTTGAAAGATTTTTATATCAGGAAGATTTCATTACGCAATTACAGACGTTTTGAAGAGAAAACCATATATTTTAATCAAAATATGAATTTGCTGATCGGAAAGAATGCTTCGGGGAAGACAACCGTGTTGGAAGCGGTCAATGTAGCACTTGGGGCTTATCTTGCCGCATACAAAGAGTATGTTCCCAGTCGTTTCGTGCAGAATATTTCAGATAGTGATGTCCGGCGTAAAAACCAGAGAACGGATCAAAAGGATGTATTGCTGAGTTCCGGTATCGAACAATATCCATGTTCTGTCGAAACGGAACTTTTAATGGATGGGCATAAGTTTGTATATAGGCGTATCTTAGAAAAAAGGATAGTCGTACGAAGTTTGCCGCGAGTAATCCGATGCAAAAGGAAGTCGTTCGGTGGGAACAGGTAATGAAAGCTGGTGATGGAACAGATAAAGGCCTGATTTTACCGCTGGTATTATATCTGAGTTCGGCCAGGCTGTGGAATGAAAATAAAAGTTCTGAATTTGATGATATTCCGAATCGGACAGACGCCTATCATCGTTGCCTTGATGCTAAAAGAGGAATGCAGATGCCGTTTCAGTATATGAGGAATTTGAAAGAGATAGCAGTACAGGAGAAAGGAGGAGAAGATTTCCCGTCATATACTCTGATCATGGATGCAATCCAGGAGAGTATGTGTGAAGAACTTAATCCAGGTGAGAGAATAGAGTATGCTCTGCGCTATAAGGGATTGGCGTTGGTTGAAGCGGATGATACATGGATACCATTTGAAGGTTTGAGTGACGGATATAGAGATGTGATCAAGATTGTCGCAGACATTGCAGTCAGAATGTGTATACTTAATCCCTATCTTAAAAGAAAATACTTTTAAGGAGACTCCGGGCATCGTTGTGATTGATGAACTTGATTTGAGCCTTCATCCGGAGTGGCAGAGAAGGATTATCAATACGCTCACAGAACTTTTTCCCAAAGTGCAGTTTATTTGTGCCAGCCATTCTCCATTTATCATTCAATCTTTGAAGGAGGGACAACTGATCTCCATGGATGGAGAGATCAGAGACGAGTATGCAGGGCAGAGTATTGAGGATATTGCCGAGGATATCATGGGGGTAGAAAATCCGCAGTACAGCGCTGAAAAACAAGAGATGTATGAGCTGGCAGAAGATTATTTTGCGGCTTTGGAGCAGGCAGACAAGAAAGAAGATCTGGATACAATGAAAGAAAAGTTGAACGTTCTAACGGCTCGTTATGGTGATAATCCAGCATATTATGCCTATCTGAACCAAAAATATATCGACAAAAAAGCAGAAATGGGGAGTGGGAGATGAGGCCCGTTGATAAAGGGGACGTACCTTATGATAAAATTTCAAAGTATCAGGAGGCCGAACCTTATCTGGAAAAGTGAATTGGGGCATATTGCTCCTTTTGTGAAATGCATGTGAACAATGCTTTGTCTGTAGAGCATAAGGAAAGCAAGAATAGCGGCGGTGCATTAACAGATTGGAGCAATTTGCTTTTAAGTTGTGTTTATTGTAATTCCAGAAAGTCTGAAAAGATTCGGAAAGGCAATCTGGACAGATGGCTTTGGCCGGATCAGCATAACACGTTTTTAGCCTTTACATATGAGGACGCTTTGCCCAAGATCAATGAGGCTTATCTGAAATCTGTTGGTGAAGATGTTTTGAAGAGAGCGAAAGCGACTATGGAAGATTTGGCTTTGGATTATAAACCGAAGAGTACAGATGGAAAAAAATATAAAGATAAGCGCTGGCAGCATCGCTTTCATGTATTGACAATCGCGGAGGATTACAAAAATAGCTGGATCAAAAATCGGGGTCTGGAGTACGAAGAGGAGCAGCTTAGAAATATTCGTTACACGGCAGAACAATCAGGGTTCTTTTCAGTGTGGATGATGGTATTTAAAGATGAGCCAAGAGTGAAGGGGGCTTTACTTGATGCATTTGCAGGTACTTCAAAGGAGTGCTTTGATGAGAAGGGAAATGCTGTAAGACGTAAAGACAGTATACTTTAAACCATAAGGGTGATCATCGAAATTGGGCTATCGCCAAACGGTAAGGCAACGGACTCTGACTCCGTCATTTCAAGGTTCGAATCCTTGTAGCCCAGCGAAGAAAACCCGGTGAAGAAGATTCATCGGGTTTTTGGTTGTTATTGAGAAAAACACTGACCAATATGAGGAAAGCGGGAAGGATTCTGACAGGCAGCCCGCATAAAGCGGAGTTCCCGGAAGGGAGGTAAAAGTGAAAGCGGTAATCATTGGCGCCAGCGGCGAGGCGCTTCATACCATAGAAATGGCGCATGAGCGGAATCTTGCGGTCACGGCCCTGGACGGAAATCCGGGAGCGGCGGGACTAAGGGCGGCGGATAAGGGACTTGTGGTGGATATTTCGAATGAGCATGCGGTTATAGAGGCCGTGAGAAAGGAGGGGGCGGATTTTGTCCTCACGGTGCCAATCGGCAGGTATCTCACCACCATCGGAGCGGTCAACGACGCATTGGGGCTTCCCGGAATCACCAGACGGATGGCGGCTCTTTGCACGGATAAATATCGGTTCCACCAAAAGCTCCAGGAGAAGAATCTGCGCAAAAGCCGCTGTTATGCCCTGGGCGGTGCGGACGGAATGGATCCGGAGGATTTAAAGGCCCGGATGGATGCGGGGCGTCTCAGCCTTGATTTCCCTGCCGTCTTAAAGCCGAGATTTGGTTCCGGCAGCAGGGGCATACACATGATCGGAGACCGGGAAGCGCTTAAGAGAATCCTGAAAGACGC